>JACQQZ010000006.1 GCA_016206755.1 Candidatus Omnitrophota bacterium | reverse complement strand
CTTCTCGATTTATGCCCTGGTTCAATACCGCTCCCAGTCGCTGATCGAGCATCTTCGCGTCGGTTGGAGGCATACCGGGCTTTTGCCGACTCAGTTTATTGCCGTGGTCCCTCCGCAGATGCGTTGGCAGGAAGAGGTCTGGTACCGGGGAACGGCCGACGCCGTTTCGCAAAACCTCAACCTGGTGCGTGATTTTGAGCCCAACCTCATCGCTATTTTCGGCGCCGATCACATCTATCGAATGGACGTCGCCCAGATGGTCAAATTCCATCTGGCGCGCGGCGCCGAAGCGACGGTGGCCGCATTGCCGGTTCCCATTGAGCAGGGGTCCAAGTTCGGGATCGTTGAGGCGGACGCCCAAGGCCGCATCACCGGTTTTGTCGAGAAGCCGTCCAAGCCCAAACCGATTCCCTCCGATCCAACCCGCGCGTATTCCTCGATGGGGAATTACCTGTTTAATTACGACGTGCTGGTTCGGGTTTTGGAAGAAGACGCCCGGCGGACTTCGGACCATGATTTTGGCCGCACCATTATTCCGGAGATGGTTGCCAAGTCCAAAATGTACGCTTACAACTTTATGGACAATCAGGTGCCCGGCGTCAAGATGTACGAGGAGCCCGGGTACTGGCGGGACGTGGGGAACATCCAGAGTTATTGGGAATCGAACATGGACCTGTTGGGATCTCGCCCTCGTTTCGACTTGAACAACCCCCTTTGGCCCATTCATGCGGCCGGGTTGGACTTGCCCTGCGTCCAGATTGAACAGTCCGATGTGGATGATGTCCTGCTGGGCGAAGGATGCCATCTTCAGGGGGCAAAAATCCGGCACTCCGTCTTCGGCCGCGGCGTGATTGTCGAAGAGGGCGCAGTCGTCGAGAACAGCGTGATCATGGATTACACGGTCATTCGAAGGGGCGCCCGCATTCAAAAAACAATCGTCGATCGCTTCAACACCATCGAAGCGGGGCAAACGATCGGATGGGATGCGACACGGGATCAGACCCTGTATTACGCCGACCCCAGCGGCATCGTGGTTGTCCCGCGCGGTCCCCGCCGGCGTTATCCTGAAATTTTGGTGTCGCCATGAACTTGGATTTGAGCAGGAGCATTTGGCTTCTCGCTCCGGCGATCGGATTGATTTGGATCGGGGTTTGGTGGATCGTCAAAGGGGTGGCGTTCCGTGCTTTGAAACGCATCGCCGAGCGAACCCGCTGGAAATTGGATGGCCTGCCCCTGGCTTCTTTGGAAGGGCCGTTTCAGCTTCTCATTCTCGCCAGCGGCCTCTTGCTTGCGTCGCGTTTTCTTCCTCTGAGTCCGGCGGTAGACGAAGCGGCAGCGCTGGGCTTCAAGGCCATTCTCATCGTGGCCATGATCGCTTTTCTGAATCGATTCGCGGTCGATTTTTTGAGTCTTTACTCCGGCGTCGAATTTGTCAGAACGGCGGGAGGCGTTTTACGCGGCTTGATTCGCGGCTTCATCATTGGCATCGGCGCCCTGATCTTGCTCGATACGTTCGGAATCTCCATCACGCCGATCCTGGCTTCTTTGGGAATCGGTTCTCTGGCGGTGGCTTTGGCATTGCAAGATACATTCGCAAACTTCTTTTCCGGATTGTACATTGTGGCGGATCATCCGATCCGCATCGGGGATTTTGTTCGCCTGGAGGGCGGCCAAGAGGGCTACGTCACCCAGATCGGATGGCGAAGCACGCGGATTCGGATGCTGCCCAACAGCGTCGTCATCGTTCCCAACGGCAAAATCATCAACAGCACCCTGGTCAATTATGACCAGCCGGATAAGGAAATGGCGGTTTTGGTCGAGGTCGGCGTTCATTACGGCAGCGATTTGGAGCAGGTCGAGCGCGTCACCGTTGAAGTGGCGCGTCATATTTTGAAAACAGTGTCCGGCGGGGTTCCCAGCTTCGAGCCGTTCATCCGCTTCCATACGTTCTCGGAGTCGAGCATTGATTTTACGGTGATCTTAAGAGCCAGAGAATTTGTCGATCAATACCTGGTTCGGCATGAGTTCATCAAGGCGCTTCAGAAACGTTACCGGCAGGAAGGCATCGTCATTCCGTTCCCCATCCGCACGCTCGATCTTCCGAGGCAGTTGGAAAAGGTTTTGGAGAGAGCGAGTGCCTCGTCAACCTAAAAAGAGCGGATACACGGCGGCCCACGCCCAGTCAGGCGCCCGGGGCGCTTTGCCGCGCCTTGAGGTCTGGCCGAACCGGCACCGGGGTTATGAAATCAAGACGGTGATCCCTGAATTTACCTCCATCTGTCCGAAGACCGGACTGCCGGATTTTGGACAGATCATCCTTCGATACGAACCGGACGAAACTTGCATTGAGCTGAAATCCTTGAAGTATTACATTTTTGGCTACAGAAATTTAGGGATTTTCTACGAGAACGCCGTCAATCGCATTTTGGAAGATGTCGTTCGGGCCTGCCGCCCCAAATGGGCTGTGGTGGAAGGCACCTTTAACACCCGCGGTGGAATGCACACCACGGTGACGGCATTTCACCCCAAGCGCCGTCGTCCGCATTCCCCTGCTCCTTAACCTGAAGGCCTTCCGATGAATCGCTTGGCTCGCCTCATTGCAGCCCTCCTTCTTGCCGCAGGGATGTTCGGTTGCGCGCGCGTCCCCTCCGGCCGTGTTTTGGTCCAAGTGGCCCCGCACGTCGAGAAGTCCTCGGGCCAAATCCGGGTATCCTCCAGCCCGGGCCGGTTGTTGGCCGGGGCATCCAAAAAAGAGATCACGCCGGCGGTTGGAACGACACTGGCCGGTTATTCGCGCCGGGCCAACAAACCTTCCGAGGGCGTCCACGATCCTCTGTGGGTTCGGGCGGTTGCGTTCGGCGACGGCGAAGACCTGGTTTTTATTCTCTCCGCGGACATTTTGGTGATTCCTCCCGGTTTCACTCAGGAAGTGGCCCGGCGGATTGATCAAGAGTTGCCTGGGGCCGTGGGTCCTGAAGACCTGATGATCAGCGCCACCCACACGCATTCCGGGCCTGGGGCCTATTTGATGGGGCCGATCGGACAAATGACGGCGGGAAAATACCGTCCGGAAGTTTTGGAACGGCTGATGGCTGCCTGCGCCCAGGCGGCCATCGAAGCCGCCGGTCGAATGCGCCCCGCACAGTTTGCCGTAGGACACGCGCAGATTCCGGAAGCGGTCGAGAATCGCATGGATCCCAAAGCCCCCGTCGATCCCGAGTTGATTGTTTTGGAATGGAAAGGGGTGGATGGAGAGCCGATTGCCGCTTTGCTGAATTACGCCGCTCACCCCACGCTGCTCAGCTCCAAGAATCTCCTGATCAGCGGAGATTTTCCGGGAGCGGCCTGCCGGGCTTTGGAAAAGCTTCAGCCCGGGGCGGTGGGGCTGTTCATCAATGGCGCCTCCGGAGATTTGCGCCCGCAGCACATCGGCGGATTGCACAATTTTGAGCTGGCCGAATTTCTCGGGAATTTATTGGCGGAGAAGGGGCTTCAGGCGTTGAAAGATGCGGCTTGGAAAGACCATGTTGAAGTGGCTTCCTGGGGCGGCGTCTTTCCTCTGCCTCCGGTCAAGATCGGCGGAATGTTTTTCAAGATCCCGCACTGGCTTGCGCAGCAATGGGTTCCGGACCGGGCGCTTTTCACGATGATCGCACTCAATGAAGCGGTGCTGGTTTCCGTTCCGGCGGATTTGTCCGGCGAGATCGGGCTGCAAATCAAAAGGTGGCTTTCTTCGCGGGGGCTCGATGGAGTTGTTTTCGGCTACACGAACGATTATTTGGGGTACATCGTTCCGCCTGAGCTGTTTAAGACCAAGGTGTACGAAGCGCGCATGGCGTTCCACGGCCCGGCGATGGGCCCTGTGCTGGAGGCGATTGTTTCCAATTTGGCTGAAGAATATTTGGTGATTGCGCGGCGCCGGGCTTCTTTTCCTTCCGCCGCGCGGGTGGGTCTTCCGGTCGTGGTCTTGGAAGGGGATGCGTATGCCCGTGGATTGGCCCACGGCAGCCGCTATCGCGCCCAGGTGCGCGCTTCCGTCGCCAACATTCTTCATTTCGTCGAGCAGGAAGCGCCCCCGATTCCGTTTTTGCGGGCGGGCTTTGTCCGCTGGCGGCTCACAACGTATTTTGATCAGATGAAGCCGCATATTCCTAAAGATGTTTTGGAGGAGATGCGCGGGCTGGCCGACGGTTCGGGGGTGCCGCTTCCCGAGCTGGAACGCGTGCATGCATTGCCGGAGATTGCTTCCGTGTGGTGCTCCAACAGCGCCGTCTACGGGCCGGCGACGCGTGACGGCCGGCTGATCCATTTGAGAAATCTGGATTGGGCGATTCACTCCGACGCCCAGCGGTATTCCGCCATTTTTGTGCACCGTCCGGCGCAGGGGCACGCCTATGCGAGCGTCGGCTTCTTTGGTTTTGTCGGCGTGCTGTCCGGGGTCAACGACGCCGGAATTTCCGTCGGTCAAGTGGGCGCTCAAACGATCGACAAAACCATTCGAGGCGTTCCGATGCCGTTTCTGCTGCGCGATATTTTGCTCCATACCGGAGATTTGGAGACGGCTGTTCAAAAAGTCCAAAAGGCCCCGCGCACCTCCGGATTCCACTATCTGTTTGCCGATGCGCTGCGCAAAAAAGCGGTGGCGTTGGAAACAACGCGAAAGCACTGCGCGGTTTTCTGGGCGGGGGATGAAGAGGCCAGGAATGTTCCGTACGCCGTCCCGATTGCATCGGCCATTGTTCGCGCGGATCCGGCGCTGGATCCCACCGTCCGCAATTTACAGCGTTGCGCCAAGGGGGATCCGTCGCGGCCCGGATTGGAACCGCCCGGCGGGAAAGCGTACGATGTCCGCTACCGGCAGCATTCCCTGATGATTCAAGAGCGCTACGGGCAGTGGGATCCGGAACGGATGATTGAAGTGGCCAAGGCGATTGCCCCGCCCTCGAACGTGCACAGCATTATTTTTGCCTTTCCCCAGATGTGGGTGGCCACGGCGGAGGGTGGGGCAAGGGCGGCCGATCAGCCGTACGTCCGTTACGATCTGGATTCTTATCTGAAGACCAATCCTGAAAAAACCACAGCACCTTCATCTTGACGTACGGTAAGACCAGCAGCGCCGTGTAATGTCCCGTGGGGATCCACAGCGCTTTCGGTTTCCCCAATGCCCTCCAGAGCGCCACGCCGTTTTTTGTTCCGATGACCCGGTCCCAGAGCGCGATGACCATCATGCTTTTTTGGGGGTCGATGGCGGCTGCGACCCGGAGCGGCTCTGATTTGAAGAGCTCCTCCAATTCCGCTTGGGCCTCTTTTTGGGTGAGCCGGTGACGCCTGAGGTACTCGTCGCGTTTTTTTGCGATGGACCGATCGCGGGTGGTCATGACCACCTCCGCCATGTGCGAAGCGGGGAGACAAAAGACGTATCGTTTGATGCGCGGTTCGGCGGCGGCCACCACGACGTTGAGCGTGGCTCCCATGCTGATCCCCATACTTCCGATTTTGGAGGCGTCCACGCCGGGTTGAGTTTCCAGCCAGTCAATGACCCTTCGCGCGTTGACGACCGTCGCGTGAAAGTGCTCTTCAATCTGCGAGAGCGGTTTCTCCATCGAGAACTTTTCTTTGGGACGATAGACGATGATGCCGTGGATTCCTTGGCGCGCGAATCCTTGCGCAAAATCTTTCACGCCCAGATCGTTGCCCCACAGGATCGGAAAAATCAGAACGACCGGCGCTTTTTGAGCGCGAGGCGGGGCGTACCAATCCATTTGAATCGGAAGCGGCAGGCCTTCGGCTTCCAGTGTGACATGCCGCGCAATCCAGCGGCTGCTCGGCTCCGGATGGATGCCGGAGAATGTGGCTTTCAGCGGCACCGGACTGTAGCTGTAATATTCCGCGATCTCCGCCGGCACCGGTACCGCCGGCCGGTGCGAGCGCGTCAGCGGCAACGTCACGCATCCGCACAAACTCAACGCTACGAAAACAGCCAGTATCTTCATTCGAGCTTCACTCGCTGCGAAGACGCAAGCGGTACCGTTTCCGGG
>JACQQZ010000061.1 GCA_016206755.1 Candidatus Omnitrophota bacterium | reverse complement strand
CCATAAACCGTTCGCCGGAGTTGTTGCGCAAGATGCCGCCTTCCCCGCGGGCGCCTTCCGTAATCAAAATGCCCATCTTGTAAATGCCGGTGGGATGAAATTGGAAAAATTCCATGTCCTGCAGCGGAACGCCCCGGCGATACACCACGGCCATGCCGTCCCCGGTCAGCGTCATCGCATTGGACGTGATCTTAAACATGCGGCCGCATCCGCCGGTGGCAAACATCACCGCCTTGGCGTGGAACGTATGAATCTCTCCCGTCGCAATGCAGACCGCCACCACGCCGCAGCAAACGCCCCCGTGAATCAGCACATCCAGCACGTGATATTCATCGAAGAATGTCACGCCCTGCTTGATGCACTGCTGATACAGCGTCTGCAAGATCATGTGGCCGGTGCGGTCCGCGGCGTAACAGGCGCGCTTGACGGGCGCCTTGCCGTATTCTTTGGTGTGTCCGCCGAACGGCCGCTGATCGATGCGTCCCTCGGCCGTGCGGTTAAACGGCAGCCCCATGTGCTCAAGCTCATAGACCGTCTCAACGGCCTCGCGGCACATGATTTCAATGGCATCTTGGTCGCCCAAATAATCGCCGCCCTTGACGGTGTCGAACATGTGCCATTCCCAATGGTCTTCCTCGACGTTGCCCAAAGCCGCGCCGATGCCGCCTTGCGCGGTGCCGGTGTGCGAACGCGTCGGATAAAGCTTGGTCAGGACTGCGATTCTGGGGATTGTCCCCGAAGGGGACTGTCCCCGGCTTGCCTGGAGCGCCGCCATCAGCCCCGCCCCGCCTGCGCCGACGATGATCCCGTCGAATGGATGAACCGCCATCGTTAAGCTCCCGTTTTCATTTGAGGATTAAAACTGACGATGACCCAAGTTCCGAGGATGAGGAAAACAAGTCCGATCAGATACAGGCCCTTGACGGCAATGCCGCGCGCGGGGGGCTTCAAGTAATCATCGGCCAGCGTGCGCATGCCGTTGATGCCGTGAATCATCGCCAGCCAGAGCATCGTCAAGTCGTAGCCGCGCCAGAAGATTTTGGCGTAGCGGCCGGCCACGAAATCATAGTCGATGGCGTGAACGCTGTTGAGCACGTGCATGATGAGCCAGTGACCCAGGGCCAGAACAAGAAGAATGATGCCGGAGATGCGCATGAAGAGCCAGGCATAAAGCTCGAAACCGCCTTGCGGACGGGGATGTGCGCCGGTGGCGGTCATGTGTAACTCACCTGGAAGACGTGACCCAGCATGATGACGCAGACGGGGATAAAGATGAGGGTGAAGATGGCCATTTGAATCCAGAACATTCTGACGTGGAAGTCAATGGAGGCCGGCCAAAAATCGACGAGGATGATGCGTACGCCGTTGAGCGCATGGTAAAGCACCGCGGCAAACAGCCCGATCTCCATGCAACCAAAAACCGGCCACCGGTAAACGGCGATGATTTTATTGTAAAGGTCCGGCCCCAGCGCAATCAACGCCGTATCCAGAATGTGCGTGAATAAGAAAATAAGAACACCCACACCGGTCAGGCGATGCATGATCCAGGACCACTGGCCGATTCCACCGCGATAGATCGTCATCGTTAGAATTCCTTATGACCGTTTGGGTGCATAACGCGTGGGGTCATGGACCCGGGCGCGCACAAAAGCTGTTTGACGCTCGCCGCATTTTTGACACCGGCCGCAGTGAAGGCGGCGTACCGGATGGATGCACGAGAACGTATCTCGAAGCAAATTCACAGGCGCTTGTCGAATCACGTCAGGTTTGTTCATTCGCGCCAAAGGCGCTGCCAACCGGACCGGCTTGCCCAGCCCGGCTGAAAGCGCGCGTTCCAGCGCCCGCCAGAATTTCGCCGTCGCATCCGGAAAAGGATTGCCTTCCAATGTTCCTACTGCGATACGGCCGATGCCGTGAAGCGCGCAGTAGACGGCGGCTTTTGTCACCAGCAGAAGGTTGCGCCCGGGCAGATAAACCGCTTCATCCGGGTGATGCCTGGCCGGGGGCTTTCCCTGCCGGCTCCAGTGACGTTTTTCATACAAGTCACCGGCCGGCAGCTGCAAAACAACCAGCGGCGCCACCCGCACGCTTGGAAAGGATTTCAGCCAGCGCCGAAGAGCCGCCTGCTCCGCCGGTTCCCACTTCAATCCGCACCGGACATAAACCGGCACCACCTGGGCGTATTTTTTTACCAGGAGGTGAACCATCCCTGCGCTGTCCAAGCCGCCGCTGACCAGTGCTGCGATATCCGCTGCGATTTTTTTCGGCATGAAAACAAAGCATCATTGTATCATAAGGCCATGTACCGCGTGACCAAACAAATCCACTTCTGCTACGGGCATCGCCTGCTCAATTACGAGGGAAAATGCCGCCATTTGCATGGGCACAACGGCCGCGTGGAGATTGAACTTGCTTCGGAAACGCTGGACCACCGGGGAATGGTGGTGGATTTTGAGGACATGAAGCGCGCGGTGCAGACCTGGATTGACGCTACGCTGGACCACACGATGCTGCTGAATGAAAAAGATCCGTTCCTGCCGGCGCTCAAAGCCGCCGGCGAACGCTACATGACGCTGGCGGCCAATCCCACCGCAGAGACAATCGCCCGGCTCATCTTCGACCACGCAAAATCACAAAACCTGCCGGTCATGCGCGTCACGCTCTGGGAAACCCCCAGCTCATTTGCCGCGTACCAGCTTTAACTTCGTCCCATCTGCAATAGACCCCATCCTCCGGTCCATCAAGCCCTCGGCAATGGGAACGTCCAGCCCCCCAAATTCTCATTTGAGCCGGAAGATGAAGCGCTGCCAGCCGCGGGCGGGCTGCTCCCAGCTCTTATAAACACGGCGCATGCGCCAATGAATCAAGACCATGCTGAAACCGGCGGCGATCATCGTCGCGGCAATCGCCGCCACGATGATCCTCGGATGCAGGTAAATTGCAACGCCCAATAAAATCAACACCAATCCGCTGAGCATACGATTTAAACTCCTTCCCCTCCGGTTTCACGTTGTCGCAGCCGGCTGCCCCAGTGCTCATGTTGACACAAAACGGTTCAGAAGCGCAAGGGGGCATTACGCGAAGATCAGGGCGCAGCGGGACTGACCGTCGATTGAGTAGATAAGAGCGCCTTTCAGAACCTCCCGTGGCCGCGCGGGGTGGGTCTGGCCAGCGGCGCAAGGCGCGAGGAGCGTGGCGT
>JACQQZ010000066.1 GCA_016206755.1 Candidatus Omnitrophota bacterium | reverse complement strand
GGTTTTAGTTCTCCTCTCCCCTCTTCCCCAAATCTTTGCCCAAGAAGAATACGAAAGCGCCCAGCCCCGCCGGGAAATTGAATCCCAAGCAAGAGCCCGAAGATCGGCCCAAGCCGCTCAGGCGTTGCAGCCGCCCGAGGCGGTTTCTTACGAACAAGTGCTGGCCGACCCGGACAATCCGGAGCTCAACTTCCTCTACGCCAAAAAACAAATCGCCCAGGGAGACCTCAAGGGGGCATCGGCCACTCTGGAGCGGCTTTTGCTGATCAAACCGGATCTTCCGGAGGTGCGCCTCTTGCAGGGCGTCGTGCTCTTTCGTCTCGACAACATCGAGGAAGCCGAGCAGGCGCTGCGCGCGGCGCAAAAATTGGGATTGTCGGCATCTCTCAAGCAGGAAGCGGACGATTTTCTAAGACAGATCGCCAGAAAACGCAAAACCACGCGCTGGCTGGCCAATCTCACCACCGGCTTCCAATACGACGACAACCGCAACGCAGCGCCCCAGTCGGAACAACAACTCGTGCTCGACTCTCCCTCGGCGCTGTCCGGCTCATCCGTCAAACGGGATGACGCCGGTTTTATCGCCATCCATACGCTTCAAGTCACGCAGGATTTAGGAATGCAAGCAGGCCATCAGGCCTTTGCTTCCATGACGCATTACCTGGGCGAACAAACGCAGGTGGATTCATTGGATCTGGCCTCTTTTTCCGTCGTGGGGGGAGGCATTTTCCGGGCAGGGTTTTGGACGCTGATCCCTTCCGCATTTGCAGACCACGTCAATCTCTCCCGTGAAACGTACCTGCGTTCGCAAGGCCTGGACCTGAAAGTGGCGCGCCCCCTGAACAACCGTCTCAATTTCCTCGCTTCGACGCGGCTGGCCCGGGAGGATTTTTCCGGAATCACCGAAAATGCCGCCGGGGCCGAGCGGCGCGGCGTCAATTTCAGCGTGAATTCCGATTTGGAATTTTCGGCAGTTCCCACCTTCCTCATCAACGGAGGGCTGGGGTACAACAACAAAGACGCGAAAGCTTCTTACGAAGAATACGAAGGGCCGGAAATCCGCGCCGGCTACACCTGGCTTTGGGGCAAAGGGCAATTCTTCCTCAACAACATCACCTACACCATCAACGATTATGACGACAACGATCCTCTGGTCTCCGCGCGCAGCCGCCGCGATGCCCAGTACCGGATTCGCGTGACGTACGGCGCGCCGGTGGTTCTTTTCCTACCTCGGAAATTTATTCCCAAAGCAATCACAGACAACTCCATCATCACCCTGACCTACGAACATCTGAACGCAAATTCCAACATCGAGAATTACGCGTATCTGAACAACAAATTTTCCGCAATGGTTTCTAAAACCGTCGAATTCTAGGAGGGCGCTGATGGCCGCACGACCCTGGCTGCTGATTTTCGGAGTCACCGTACTCGGATCGCTTCAACCCCTTCCCGCGGAGGCGCAAACGATCCTTCCCCCTGCGTCTCCTGCGTTCCCTTCCGCCCCGGCTGACGCCGCAAGAATCGGCGTGGCGGCGGCGGTTCGCGGGGAGGTCAAGATCACCTCCCGCGAAGTCGGACGGGTCATTCAATCCGGCGAGCCGATTTATCTCGGGGATGCCATTTCGACGGATGCCAAAAGCCGCCTTCAGATTCTTCTTCTGGATGAAACGGTTTTTACCATCGGCCCAGGCAGCTCCATCATCATTGATCAATTCGTTTACGACCCGGCCACCCGCGCCGGCAAAGTCCATGCCGAAGTCGTGAAAGGAACTTTTCGTTTTATCACCGGAAAGATTGGGCGCAAGAGCCCCAAAGATATGGAGGTCAAACTTCCGGTCGGCGTCATCGGAATCCGCGGCACGATGGTGGCCGGCCGCGTCGAGGGCCGGCAATCTCAGGTGGTGCTGCTGGGACCCGGCCCCCAGAACAACGCCGGAGAGCTTCCCGGAAAAGTCGTCGTCAGCAATCAGATCGGAGCCACGCTTCACGAAGTGGTCTTAAGCCGGCCTGGATTCGGAACGACCATTTCCGGAGTGGATTCTATTCCAACGCCTGCCGTGCGCGTGCCGCCTCAGCAGATGGGCGCATTGACAGGGACGTTGGCGCCGGACGCATTCTCAAGCACGGAAACTGAAGGTCCGGCCGCCCCGGAAGGACAACCTGGAACCGCCCCTCAAAGCGGTCCGGGTTTTCCGGCCGCCCCTGAGGACGGCGCCGCGCCGGGTCCCATCCTCATGGAAAGCTCTGCGACTGAAACATCCGGTCAAGGCACCGCTGTGGCAATGCATCGGATTGCAGACAACAGGAATGTCGCCGGAATCATTCGCCATCTGAACAACGACGCCGATAAAGCCGTCCAGGCCAATGCGCAGGCCACAGCCGGCGTGGCCGACGGCATCTCACAAAAAGAACAATTGCGCAGCATTCAAACAGGGACATTTACCTTCAGCTTTAATGGGGCAGTCGGTTCTTTCGACCAAACCAGGAAAAATGGATCTCCCGTCTCCACGATCCACGGAATCGCCACCGTCAATATTCCGATCGATTTCGGCGCGCGCACCCTCAACGGAACCATCACCTTGAACACGGCGAATCACGGAGGAGACATCAACCGCGTCGTGACCATCAGTCCTGCCATTTCATTCGCCGCCGGCACAGGCAATGCCGTCTTTGGAAATCTCGACCCCGGCAATGTTTTCGTGGGAAATTTGACGCTGCGCAATGTCAGCGGAGTCATTGCCAAGACGGCGACTTTGACAGGCACCTACGATTCAACGCCGCTGGACGGCTCAAGCTCGCGCGATGAGGGCAGCATACCCGTTCCGATCGTCATGGAAAGATAACCGGTTATTTTTCGAGAGCGATAAAAACGCCGTTCCAATTTGGGCCGGGTGGACGGCGCTCGCATTCCGCCAAACGCTCAAGGATAAGCCGGTAATACTTCCGCAGCCGAAGCTGCGGCGTTTCCAATTCCATGCACTCCCGGACCAACTGCCGCGCGTGGCTCCACTGCCCGGACCGGTACGCTGCAAGCATGGAGTGGTGCTTGAGAGACAGCGTTTGAAAAGCAGTGTCCGTCTTCAACTCCGCATTCCCCAGCAAAGCATAGATCCGGACCGGCTGATGCTTTCCTTTGACCTGAATCAAATCCATCTCGAGCGCGGCGAGGCCGGGCGAGGACTTTTCCACTTCTTCCCCGATCACGACATCGACGCCATAAACTTTTGTCGCCCCTTCCAGCCGCGAAGCGACGTTGACCGCATCTCCAATCACGGAGTAATCGAATCGCTGCTCCGAGCCGAGATTGCCGACGCAGCATTCGCCGGTATTGATCCCGATGCCGATGTGGACCGGAATCCACCGGCGCCCCGCCGCCTTGGCCGCGCGATAACGCTCCCTGTTCCATTCCACCAATCGAATGCGCATTCCGACAGCCGCCTCGCAGGCGTGCCGCGCATGATCGGAATCGCTTAAGGGGGCGTTCCAAAACGCCATGATGGCATCGCCCATGTACTTGTCGATGGTCCCGCGGCGCTCAAGAATCACTTGGGTCATCGGCGTCAAAAATTGGTTGAGAAAACTCGTCAGCTCTTGGGCGTTGAAGCGCTCGGCGATCTTCGTAAATCCCCGGATGTCGAGAAAAAGGACGGTCATCGGCTTATTTTCACCGCCCAATTTCAACTGCCCCGGATTTTCCGCCAGGCGGGACACCACCTCCGGAGAGAGATAGCGGCTAAAGGCATGCCGCACGCGCCGCCGCTCCGACTCCGTCCTAAAAAATGAATGCAGCGAAGCCGCCCCGTAAATTCCGAAAGCCGCCAAAGAGGGAAAAGCCGGATCGATCAGCCACCGCTTTTGCGTAAACGCCCACCAGGCGCCGCCGAAAGCGGCGCCAACCGCCGCAACAAATCCCGCCGCGCACGCAAGCGGCCCCAGTTTCGGCAGCAGCAGGACCAGCGCGAGTCCCAGCATCAAAAGATAAACGATCTCCGCCCCCATGGCCCAATCCGGCCGGATCAAAAAATCGCCCTTGACGATCTGCTCCGCCAATTGGGCGTGGATTTCGATTCCGGCTGTGACCGGGCTCAGAGGAGTGGCGCGAAAATCCTTGAGCCCCACGGCGCTGGTCCCTATGAAAACAATTTTTCCTTCTACGGCCTGCGCCGGCAGCTTTCCCTCGAGAACCCGCCAAGCCGCCGCGCTGCGTTGAGGAACATGCCCCGTGTCGTAAAGCCAAGCGCGCCCTTCCCCATCGGTCGGCACAGTGAATGCGCCGATCTTCACTTCGACCATTCCGGTGTGCGCGCCGAACGCCGTCAAACCGCTCGCGCCGGAAGACCTGATGAGATAGCCGGAGGCCCCAAGGGCCACACGAACGGCCTCAGCAGACAACGCCGGTTCCAGCGTATTCTGATAACGCAAAAACAGCGGGACGCGGCGAACCACGCCGTCCGGCTCGGAGAGGATATTAAAATGACCGTTTCCGGCGGCGGCTTCTTCCAGAATGGGGAGGTTGGTCACGGCATGTTCATAGACTGGGACGAAGCGGCGCGGATCATCTCCACCGAAGGCGATCCCGGCTTTTCGCAGGGGTGGATTTGACGGGGCGGACTCCGAAGTCAAAGCAAATCCCAAAACCACGGGAGATTGCGCAAGACTCAAGGAAAATATTTCGTCGTGATCGGGGAGCTTGGCCAACGCCTGCGCCGCGCTTCCATCCGCCGCGCTTCCATCCGCCGCGGCCAAAGGAAAAGATTTGAGTATCTGCTGCGGGGAAAGGCGATCCGGCTCGGAAAACACCGCGTCAAAAGCAACGGCGGCCGCTCCCTGTTCCGTCAATCGCCGGACCAGCTCCGCCACTTGGGTGCGGGGCCAAGGCCATTGGCCCAGGCGCCGGAGCGTGTCGTCGTCCAAATCAACAATGAGGACGGGGGCTTCTTGATATGCTCGGGGTTTTAAACGTTGGAACGTGTCGAATAAACGCAGTTGGACGGCTTCAACGAAAGGCGGGTTGGCGATTTTCAGCAGGAGAATTCCGGCCAGCATCCCAAAAGGAATCCAACTATTTTTCCAGCGACCGAACCCCATCATTCAAGAGCGGCTTGAAACAGTTGCTCCAACTCATCCACCATGTCCAGATCGATGGTAAACGTAACGCCGTCGGCAAATGCATTCAGAATCACAATGGCATTCAGGCCTGCGTCCCCCTGGGAAGGCGTCAAGAGGCGCCGCTTGAAGTCTCGATTCACTTCCTGAATCTGCTTGTATGTTTCTTCCAATCCCTTCAACTTCCAATCCGCCTCTTTGCCGTTTTGGGCCAAGATCCATTGGCCCAAAAGATACATCGACATGACGCGGTACCGCGTCTCATAGAGGCCTGCGAACGGCAAGTGGTGCCGCGCCATCGGACGCAGCTTTTTGAGGATGGGACAACCGCTGGTGGCCATGCGAAGACCGATGATGCTGCTGAGCGCCTTCTGCAGCGGCACTTTTTGTTCGATGACCCGGTCTTCCGATTCGACCCGCACCTGAACTTCATCGTAAGAAGTGGCGGCTCCGTACTCCTCCATCACGTCCACGATGCTGACCGCCGCAGGACATTGCGGATGCTCGGCTTCATGGAGCGGGCAGTTGGAGCATTTTTGATGCTTCAGCGCGGTCCAATCCGGATAAGGGCCTTTTTTTTCCTGGATGAGCTCAAGGGTTTTAGAATGCAGCCGAATAACGAATTCTTTTTTGTCGCCCTTCGGAGAAGTGATGATGTATCTGTAAGAAATCGGGGGCTTCTCCTTCTGATTTTCCTTCTGACGTGCATCTGCCATCGAGATGACTCCTATCTTATCGGAACGATGAGAAACTCATGCCTTCGCAAGCCGCGCGCGTTTTCCGGAACAACCGCTTTGTCTGGCGAAGAATCGAATCGATTTCCACGTCAGAGCGGCCCGGGTCATGCGAGGTCAGAATCAAACGCTTGACCCCTGCTTTGTTTGCGACCGCCGCGGCCGCCCGCCAGGTGCTGTGCCCCCAACCGTGCCGCTTCGGATATTCTTCCGGAGTGTACTGCGCATCATGAATGAGCAAATCGGCCCCTCTCGAAAACCGGGCGAAATCTTTTTCGGCGGCCGGTGATTCCTCTTCCCGGTCCGTGG
Organism: Candidatus Omnitrophota bacterium; assembly: GCA_016206755.1. Lineage (GTDB taxonomy): Bacteria > Omnitrophota > Gorgyraeia > 1-14-0-20-64-10 > JACQQZ01 > JACQQZ01. The sequence continues at coordinate 1,649 of JACQQZ010000066.1, read as the reverse complement.
CCAATACCAGAGACCCCGCCGGGGTTTCAAGCCGGTAACTGGCTCCCCCCTGAGGATGGCGCACAGGCCAAGAAGAGATGCGCACGCCATAAATTCGCGCCACCCCGGGGGGCCTGGGCAGAGCCCTCCAGTGAACAGGGGCGCGCGCCTTGAAAGGGCTGGCCGGCCAGCGCGGAGATTGGAAAAGATTTTGAAGCTGTTTTTGCCATCCGGGGAATCGCCGGCTGTCCGCCATCAGGGTGATGCCGGCACTGCGCTCGTAGAACGGCCAAAACGCCGGCAACCCCATGACGTGATCGAGATGAAAATGCGTGAAGAGAAAGGTGAAGGAAGGCAGTTGCCGTCTGCGGCGCAACGCATCCGCCAAATGGCCTATGCCGGAGCCCGCATCGAGAATCAGCATTCCCGCGGAGGTCTCCAAGCTGACACATGGCGTGTTGCCGCCGTAGCGCCGGTGCCCCGGGCCCGAAACAGGAAAACTGCCCCTGGCGCCGTGAATGACCAGTCGATTCATCCAGGTATCCTCTGAGCGGCCGGCTGCCCCACGCCAGCGATTGTAACATTCGCAGGATGAAGATGCGAGTTTTAGCGCGAGAGCCAAGCGGAAACGTCTTGCTGATCGCGTTTTGCCCAGCGGATGTTGGCGCGGATAAATTCCAGGGTTTGCCTGATGGTCCGCTCCGTGCCGGCCAAGGGATGTTTCCTGAAGAATGTCTCGGCATCCTTCAGCTCGTCCTCCGTGATGAAGGAAGCGGCGGCCCCTTCCAGAATACGTCCCAAAAGCGTCACGCTGCCGCCTGGGTATCGCTGGGTGAGCGTCCTAAATTCTGATTTTACAAAACGCCAATTTTGAGCGCGCGCGGCGGGGTTGCTTCCAAAACCGGCCAGCACGGCAAACGCGTCTTGCGACCGGACCTCCGAAGTCAAAGACCAGCTTAGAATTTGGCCGATCAGCCGCGGAACCCTGAATCGGGTCAATGCGCGCAGCAAACGCATCTTCTCTTCCTGAAGCTGACTTTTTCGATACAGCGCAAGCAGCTGCTCGCATTGTTTCTGTCCGCCCTGCTCCGCGATCAATGCGTAAACGGCGCCGCGGAGATTCGGATCGAGCTGACCCCCCGCAACAAACTCGTTGAACCGGCGCTGCGCCTGGCTGAGCGTTTCTTGATCGCCCCAGTGTCCCAACCGTCCCATCACCAGGGATCGCAAAAGATGGTCCAGGTGGCCGTCGGAAGGGCGCCTTTCCCAACCCAATTGGGATCTCAGGGGCATCAGCAGGTCGCGGCAAAACGCAAAAAACGCCGGGTGCATGGAAACATCCAACATCTCTTCGCCGGCGGCCAAGATCATGCCGGCCTCCAACCAGAAGTTGTAATCATTTTGGTGGCGGCAGTTTGAAAGCAGCTCCAAAACGGACGACGTGCGAGCTGCGCCTGCCCTGGCCAGGGCAAACGCATCGTCCAAGAATCCGAGTGTGTCAACGGCCGGAAGCTGGCCGCTGGCCGCAGCGCCCACCAATCGATGAAAAAGCTCCTGAGAATAAACGACTCTGTAAAATCCGCTCTGCTCCGGATTGGCCTTGAGCCAATTTTTCCCCGCGGGCAATGCAACCCGCCTGTGCCGCGCCGTCATCACGAAAGACAGTGAAT
>JACQQZ010000065.1 GCA_016206755.1 Candidatus Omnitrophota bacterium | reverse complement strand
TTCCCTCGAGGTCATGGGCCAATCGAAAACGGTTCAGCGGATGCGGCAAGCTTCTCAAATCACCGGGGTTTGAGAATGTGGAAAAGCTGGAGTTTCGCGTTTGTCTTCTGGCTGGCGGCGGCTCTGTCGGCCTGGTCTTCCATGGCCGGCTCGAATTTTCGGCCTTTTGACGCGAAACTCGACTTGTCCCGCCAATCCGACGCGGCGGCGCTGGGTCCCGAATGGGAAGTGGTTCCGAAGATCAAATGGCCCGGCGTTGTCGAAGTCTTCGACCGCGGCCGGCCCGCCGCAATTCGATTTGAGCTCCCGGCCGCCGCCGCTTATCAGATACGGCTCAAACTTCTTTTTCAATCGCCCTTGGCCAAGGTCAGCCCTTTTTTGAACGGCGCCCCTCTGGAACAATGGACCCCCGGCAAGATCGGAGAAGCGCAGCGGCGAACCTTCTTGTTGCCTGGCTCGATGTTTCATGCCGGCGTCAACGTCATCTCATTTCAAAATTCCGGCCCGGCGCGCTCTGTTCTTTATGAGCAAGTCCGCGTCCGGAATTTTGTCTCGGTGTTGATGAAGCACCGCATCTATTTGATTCCCGGTTCCCGTTTCGCGATGATTTTTCCGCCGGTGGGCGTTCTTGGAATGCTGGTTCTTTTTGGGATCGCAGCGCTGGGGCTGGCTTGCGCGACGGCCTTTTTTGGAAAATGGCAATTGGCCAGATCGGTCGCTTGGGGGACAAAGGCATGGTGGATGACAGGGGCGCTTCTTCTCTTGCCTGCTTGCGTGGCTGGGTTGTCCCCCTACTCGCTGGCTTCCGACCGGCGCGGTTTTCTTGCCGTTGTGGCGGCGGCATGGGGCGCAGGTCAATTGCCGCTGCTGTGCGCCTTGGCCCTCAGGCGCCTCGGCATGATTTTATGGCGGGATCTTCCGAGACGAATTCTGACGGGACGAATTCTGACGGGACGGATTTTAAGTCCGCCGGCGCTTCTCATGAAAACGATTCCAGCGCTGTGCCGGTTCCTCCTTCAAACGGCGCGGGCAGGATGGATCTGGTTTTTCTCCCACCGGCATTCCCGGGCGTACCTGTTTTACTCGCTGGTATTTTTGGGTCTGGGCGGCGCGTTCTACGGGCTGGGGATCAAGCCGGCGGCCCAGGGCCTTGGAAATCTCTCCGTCTGTTTCGCGGCGATCGCCGCTTTCTTGGAACTCGCCTACTGAGCAGTACGTTCCAACTCGTAAAGATAAACATCCGGCATCTGATACAGATCTTGAAAAGCGGTCGGATGGATTCCGCTTAGAGTCGCATTTTTCGAAATGCACCGCGCCATTTCATTCCACTGTCCGGCCGTGAACTGAGATTCAAAAACTCCCATCGGGAACTGCGCTTGTACGGAATCAAATGTTTGGAGCCGTTTGGTATTCTCCAGAAATTTCTCAAAGCGCCAGAGATTGGTGCGCGCAATCAAACAGTGGGTCGGTTGTTTTTGGACACGCGCCACTGCCGCCTCAATCAATTCCACGCGCTCTGCATGCACAAAACGCGTTTCACCTGCTTCCGGGTAGAGCTGTTGCCGCTGCGTTTCCAGGAACGCCGGATTCACAAGGCCCCATGTTCCAATCTGAGAGGTCACCAGGACGCAATCAGCAAGATGCTGCTGGTTGTAAGCCAGGAATTGCGTAAATTCCGACCGCCATCTCATCACGGCGCGTGTCTGCGGAAGATAGAGGACGATCATTGCAGCAACCAAAATTCCAGGCAGAAACCGTGCTGCTGCGGAGCGTCCGCGTTCCGAAAGCATCACGAGACTTCCGGCCACTCCCAAGCACAGGTATGGAATAGCCACCGCCAATGTCCGCATCATCTGTCCGTTCGGAGGGCCGAAACTCCACCATGCCAGAGGGAAAAAAGTCAGCAGAAAAAACTTCCGCCGTAACTCCGGAGCCGGAGGCGATTTCCAGGGGAAGGCGAGCAGAAAAAATCCGGCCAAAAGAGCCAGACAAAAAAGCGGGCCCTGAAGATGCCAAAGATAAAAACCGTAGGCCCCCAACTTAGGATTGCCCATCGCGGCGGCGATTCCGGCATTTTCTATCCAATAATGAATCAGGGAAGTCGACGATGTGCCGGATGGATGCAGCAGGTTGTTCAGCCAGCGGGAGCCCTCGAAAAACAACGGAACCAGCCACCAGCCCCCGATAAAACGCAGCAGGCGCCGGCCCGCCATGCGCCATTGACGGGTCATGAGCGTGTCGAGCGCTTCGCACAGAACAACCGTTACCGTGAAAATCGCCGTCGAATAATGCGCGCAAAAAGCCGCTCCGAGTAATAAGCCGGTTCGCCCCGGGGGGCAGCCCTGAAGGTACTTCAACAAGGCGTATGCCAGGAGCGCTGCCGCCGCCATGTGCGCAAATCCGGAGCGGGCATAGAGCAAAAAATACGGGGAAAACGCAAGGAGCGCCGCCGCTAAAATCGCCGTTTTTTTGTTGAAGACGAAATTTCCGATGCGGTAAGTCAGCAGCACGGTCGCCAGGCCTGCCAAGGCGGAGAGGAAAAGAGGGGTCGCAGCGGTGCCCCCCGTTGCCCAATACGCGATCCTCAAGATCAGAATATAAAGGGGCTTGGAGTTCCCTTGGATGCTGTCGCAGATGAGGTTAAGCGGCGTTGTGCGGACGTCGGGCCGGTGTTCCAGCCAGTCCACATAATTGAATAAGGTGTATTCATCGGGATAGATGAGACCCCGGTAGGGGAGCTTCCAACCCAAGACAAGGGCTGCAAGGAAAAGCAATCCGCCCAACACCAGACGCTGCCGGCTCGCGCAATTGCGGTTCAAAGACGAGTATGTTAGGATGTTTTGTTCCAAGGAGTTGCAGCCATCATGCCACATCTGAAAACCGTTGTCCATCCGGTGGTTTGGCCACAGGAGCGCGACCTCGTTACCGGCGGAGCCGGTTTTGTCGGCTCCTATGTCGTGGAAAAATTGCGCGAAAAAGGGTGCAGGACCATCGTTATCCCCCGCAGCCGCGATTGCGACCTTCGCGAAGCCGCGGACGTCGAGCGTCTTTACGGTCAAGCACGACCGACCCTGGTCATTCACCTGGCGGCGCGCGTGGGGGGCATTGGGGCCAATGCCAGGCATCCCGGAAAATTTTTCTATGACAACGCCATGATGGGATTGCTGGTCTTGGAATACGCAAGGCGTTCCGGCGCGCGCAAATTTCTCGGAGTGGGCACCATTTGCGCCTACCCCAAGCTCACCCCGGTTCCATTCCGCGAGTCGGACCTTTGGAACGGATATCCCGAGGAGACCAATGCCCCTTATGGATTGGCCAAGAAGCTGTTGTTGGTGCAAGCCCAGGCCTATGCGGCGGAATACGGCTTGAATGCCGTGACGGTGTTTCCAACCAATCTCTATGGGCCCGGAGACAATTTTGACCCGGAAACCTCGCATGTTATCCCCGCGCTCATCCTCAAATGCCTTCAAGCCAAAGAGGCAAATTTGCCCCAAGTCACGCTGTGGGGCAGCGGCCGACCGTCGCGGGAATTTCTCTTTGTCAAAGATGCCGCAGAAGCCATTGTTTTGGCTGCAGAACGCCACAACGATCCGGAACCGGTGAATATCGGCTCCGGCATGGAAATTAAAATTTCCGGTTTGATCCGGCTGATTGCCCGGTTGACCGATTACCGGGGGGAATTTGTCTACGATACCTCCAAGCCGGATGGCCAGCCCCGCCGCCATCTCGACACGACGCGCGCAAAGGAACGGTTCGGTTTTGCGGCGCGCACCTCGCTGGAGGAGGGGCTGCGTCAAACCATTGAATGGTACCGCGCCCATAAAATGGCCGTGGGAGCCGGATGACGATTCTGGCGCAGCCACAAGCTCCTTCCATCGATGCCAACCGGTGGCACAACGACGCTCGCCGCAAGCGCGCGCAGGATTTTTTTGAAAAAACCGCCGCGGAGCGCCCCCGCTGGAAACGCCGCAACGATTATTACTACCGGCAGTTGAAGCGCTTTTTCCAATCCGCCATTCCCGAAGGCAACCGCGTTCTGGAAGTCGGCTGCGGCGACGGGAATTTGCTGGCCGCCGTCAAACCTTCCTACGGCGTGGGTGTTGACTGGAGCCCGACGGCCATTGAGCAGGCCAAGGCGCGCCACGCGCACCTGAAGTTTTTCGTCGATGATGCGGAAGATTTGGCCCTCAACGAAAAATTCGATTACGTCATCTTATCCGGCTTGCTCGGCGGCTTGGTGGACATTCAGCGCGCCCTCGAGGCGCTTCATCGCGTCTGCCATCCGCGCACGCGCATTGTGATCACCGAATACAGCTATCTCTGGGAGCCGTTCGAGCGATTGGCCCAGCGCCTCGGTTGGAAGATGAAGCAGCCCGCGCAGAATTGGCTGACGACGCCCATCCTGCAAGAGATTTTGGAATTGGCCGGTTTTGAAATGATCCGCTCCGGAAGACGCGTTCTTATCCCCGTGCGCCTGCCGGTGTTGTCGGCATTGGCCAATAGAATTTTGGTGCGCCTGCCGCTTCTCAACCGATTGGGATTGGTCGTGACGGTTGTGGCCCGCCCCCAGGCCCCTCCCGTCGAGATTGCCCCCAGTTTTTCGGTCGTCGTGCCTTGCCGCAACGAGCGCGGGACCATTTGCTCTTTGATTGAGCGTCTGCCGGCCGCCGGCTCCTGGACGGAGCTGATTTTCATAGACGGGCATTCCAGCGATGGGACGGTCGACGAGATCAAGCGTTTGATCGGTTCGCGGCCCGACCTGCGCATCCGCGTCTTTCCTCAAACCGGCAAAGGCAAAGCGACCGCCGTTCGCGAGGGATTTGCCGCGGCCACCGGCGACATCATCACCATTTTGGATGCCGATTTAACGGTTGCCCCGGAAGAGTTGCCGAAATTTTACCGCGCCCTCGCCGACCGGAAGGGAGAATTCGTCAACGGCACGCGCCTCATCTACCCGATGGACGGCCGCGCGATGCAAATGCTCAATCTCATGGCCAACAAGGCCTTCAGCGTGCTGTTCACGTATCTCTTGGAGCAGGAGTTTCACGATACGCTGTGCGGAACCAAGGCGTTGTGGCGCAAAGACTATGAACGGATCGCCGCACAGAGGTCTTTTTTCCAGCATCCCGACCCATTCGGAGACTTCGATCTTATCTTCGGCGCGACCCGCCTCAATCTCCAGATCAAAGAGATTCCGGTGCGCTACTGCGAACGCGTCTACGGTCAGACCAACATTCATCGTTTTCGAAACGGCTGGGAGCTGCTTAAAATTTCATGGGTGGCGGCGCGCCGCCTCAAATTCGCCCCATGACGATGATCCCCGCCGCAACGACCCGTCAGCAGCGTGAACGCCGGCATTTTGATCGCCTGGCGCTTGAGTCCGGCGCCATTTGGTGGGGCAGTGAAACCCCCGCCGGCCTGGCAAGGATGCGCCGCCGCGCGCGGCTTATTTTCGAGCGCTTGCAAGGGCAAGCCGATCCGGCCCTGCTGGAGCTCGGGGCGGGGGCCGGGGCGCTTTCCAAGCAGCTGCTTCAGATGCGCCCCTCGCTTCGCTTGACCGGGTGCGACATTTCTCCGGAATCGATTCGGGTGGCCTCCGAACAGTGCGCTCAATACCCCAACGTCAGAATGGAAGTGGCGGATGTCACCGCCATGCCGTACCCGCAGGATGCGTTCGATGCCGTGATTGCCAACTCCGTCTTGCATCATCTTCCGGTGGAACCGGCCCTGCGCGAATGCCTCCGTGTTTTAAGGTCAGGTGGCTTTCTCTGGATGTCGGAGCCGAACATGATGAATCCCCAGGTGGCTTTGGAGCGAAACGTCCGGTGGGTCGGCCGCAGGATGCAAAATTCCGAGGACGAAACCGCTTTCTTCAGATGGCCGCTGGCGCGGCAATTGCGCCGGATTGGTTTTTCGCAAGTGGGGATCCGCCCGTTTGACTTCCTGCACCCGTCGATTCCGCCCGCGCTGATCCCGGTTTTTGGAACGATCGGACAATGGGTGGAGCGTCTCCCGCTGCTGCGCGAGATTTCCGGCTCGCTCCTGATTTGCGGGCGCAAGCCGTGAAAACCGGTTCTTTCTTGCAGCGCCAGAAGAGTTATTTTGAACAGAGCGATGCCAAACGGTTTGCCTGGCAGATGGACAATCCGTATGTGGCGCGATGCGAGCGGCAAGTTTTGAAAATGCTTGACCGAGAAATCTCCGCCGCCCGGCGCATTTTGGAAGTCGGATGCGGGCAGGGAAGCAACCTTCTCTTATCCCAGCTTCCAAAAGGCGTGGAGTGCTGGATGCTGGATCAGTCGTGGGAAAGAACCGCATTTGCCGCCGGCCGGACGGGGGGCAGGGGCGTTTGCGGCGATGCGCAAAAATTGCCGTTTCAAAATGAAAGCTTTGATTTGGTTTTGGTTCGGGACGTTCTCCACCACGTGGAACACCCGGCCGCTGTCGTTCAAGAGGCGCAGCGCGTTCTCGTACCGGGGGGCAAGCTCCTGAGCATCGAGCCCAACGGCCGGAACCTGTTCATCCGGATTTTTTCATTCATCCAGCCGGAGGAACGCCGGTCCCGCGATTTATTTCCCGAGACCGTAGAACGGCTCATCAAAGCAAGCGGATTCCGCGACATCCAACTGGAAATGGAGCATGCCTTTCCGCTTTGGCGCGTCGTGTTTCACTACAAATTCGGCCTGCCGGTCCTTGCGCGTATTCCGCTGATGCAGAGCGCTTTCGATGGACTGGAACGGTGGGGACAGAAGCGCTTGACCCGGAACCGCTGGTCGTATACGCTGGTGCGCGCGACCAAAACCGCCTCAGCATAAACCTCTGCCTTTGGCTCTTGGACCATGGGTGGATCGCGTGAAACACAGTGGACTTTCGAGGCCAAGTTACGACAGCAAGCCGCTCGGATGGGAGGGGATGCTGTTTCCATTGAAGACTGTTGCCGAAAATTGGCCGAGGAACTGAAGATCAAAGCTTCTGAACTTATTCATCCAACCCGGGTCGCCGTCACCGGCCGCTCGGTTGGCCCTTCTCTTTTTCACACGCTGGAGGTTTTGGGTCAGTCCAGGACGGTCAAGCGCTTGCGCGACGCTTCCAAAGCCATCGTCGCCCTCCGTTCGGCACCATAAATTCAAATGCCATTCGCCGAGGGGCAACCGGCATGGAATCGGGGCAAGACAAAGGCGGACGATCCGCGGGTTCGCAAGATGTCGGAGACATTAAAGGCCAAAGGTATTGACAACTTTGCCCAGTGGCGATTGAAAGCGAGGCTTTCCGGAAAGATTCCGCTGACTCATATCCCGTTGGTGAGAACTGAACAACTCGCGTTCCTTATTGGGATGGTTTTAGGCGACGGCCATGTCGAGAGGTTCCCGCGGAGTGAGCGATTACGCATTGTACTGGGAGCAGACAAACCGTTGCTTTGGAAACACGTTGTCAAAGTGGTGAAAGCTGTTTTTTCCAAGGAACCCTGGGTGCAACGGCGAAAAGAGGCGGCTGCTGTCGATATAAGCTTATATCAAACCAGACTCAGCGAACGTTTGGGAATTCCAACCGGACCTCGTGGTGCCCTAAATGTGCAGCTGCCGGAATGGATCCTGTCGGAGCGTCAGTATCTTATTGTTTGTCTTAAGGGTTTATTCGAGGCAGAAGGATCTTACTCTGCACATGCACCGACCTACACCCATAATCTGAGCTTCAGCAATAGAAACCGTTCACTGCTTGACGAAGTTGAACGGGCTTTGATTTTCTTGGAATTCCATCCAGAGCGCCGATGGAACGCCGTGCGTTTGCGTAAGAAACATGAGGTTGCACGTTTCATTGAGCTTATCC
>JACQQZ010000058.1 GCA_016206755.1 Candidatus Omnitrophota bacterium | reverse complement strand
GCCAATACACCGTATACCGAAGCTTTTCTCCCAGCGGGAGACGCTCAGGAACAGGCGCGGGGATAACGACAGGAACGGGGACAACGGGACTGGGGACAACGGGACTGGGCAAAGGGCCGGGCGCCGGTGCGGGCGCAGCCGGAGCAACCTCAGCCGGCTGCGATGAAATCTCGGGCGCTGCAGGGACCGCAGAAACGGAGGGGACGGACGATGAGATCGGCTCAAATCGCGCGTGCGCACATCCGGCCAAGAGGAGCATCACCCATCCAGCGATGAATCCCATCATGTTTGCTGTGAACCTGGCACTTTTGGAAATGGTACCGCTGTTTTTCTGCTTAAAATCTGCGACGCGGCATCCACAACTTCGTCGACGGTCACAGCGTCAAGGCACGCAAAACCGATTTTGCATCGATGCGCCAGGCAGGGCCGGCAGCCGACGTCATGATGCAGGACGATGCTGCCGGGCAGCGTCGGGCCCCAGCGCGCGGGACTTAATCCTCCGCCCCAGCGGCCAAAAATCGCCACCGCTGGGGTCTTGACCGCGCTGCTCAAATGCACCGGGCCGCTGTCATTGGAGATCAAACATTGCGCCCGCTGCAAAAGCCACGGGAGCTCCTCGAGAGAAAACGGGCGCGGCGCAAGATGGATGGGGGCGCTGGACATTTCCTTGACGTGCCGGGCCAACTCCATTTGGTCCGGGCCGGCAATAAGCGCCAGGCGCACTCCGAGTTGCCGGCTCAGCCGGACGGCGGTTTCAGAAAAACGTTCCGCAGGCCAGCGCTTGGAAGGACAGCTCGCCCCTGGATGAATTAAAACCAATTGATCCTGGGGTCCAATGCCGGCAGATTGAAGCCACTTTTCGACAGGCGGTTTTCCCTCACGGGCCCACGCAATCTCGAGCGTCCTGTCATCGGCTGAGACGCCCAGCCACCGCGCCAAATCCAAGGTGTAATCCAGCTCATGCTTCTGACCCAAACGCTTTTCATAAGGAAGCGCGTGCGTGAGCATCCTCCTCATTTTCCGGGCATAGCCCACGCGCAGGCGAATTCCGGCCATCCACGATAAGAGAACAACCCTGTTGGTCGTGTGCAAAATAAGCGCCAGATCGAATTTTTTGGAGCGCAATTGGCCCGCCAGCACCCGCATGCCTGACCAACTTCGATGCTCCCCTTTCGCATCAAAGGAGATCGTTTCATTGATCGCGGGGTGATTTTTTACAAGCGCAAGATTGGCCGGTTGAACCATCAGGGCCAGATGTGCGCCCGGATAGGCGCCGCGCAGCGCGCGTAGGACCGGCGTCGACAAAACAAGGTCCCCCATCCGGTCTGTGCGTATGACAAGAATTCTCGGATTCTTCGGGAGGACAATAAGACGTTTGCCGGCGAAGGGGATAGGCCTCGAAATCCCGGTAATCCCGGTACCGTTTCCGGGAGTGCCGGGTTCGCAGCCCTGAACCCGGCACTCCCGGAAACGGTACCAGCGATTTCTCATTTCGCCAGTCTCCGTCTCGCCGCCGCCAAGACTTCCCGGACTTCGAGCTGATTCATGCACTCATGCCCATAAATACAGAGGGCTTTTTCGCACGGTCCGCAGACCAGCGCCAAACGCACCACTTCATCGAGAGGACTCACCGGACCGTATTTGACCGGATCGGTCGGACCAAAAATAGAAACCAGCGGCGCGGCCGCAGCGGCTGCAATGTGCAGGCAGGCGCTGTCGTTGGTAATCACCAGTGCGACGCGCTCAAACAAAGCAGCCAGCTCGCGCAGCGAAGTTTCCCCCGTCCAATCCAAAGCAACATGGCGCATCCGGCTTTTGACGGCAAGCGCTGTGGGACGGTCTTCCGCGTCCCCCACCAGCACAATCGAAGCTTTCAATTCTTCCGACAAGAGGTCGCAAACGCGCGCAAAACCGTCCGCCTTCCAGCGCTTCAAATGGCTGCGCGCGCCTGGGGCCACCGCGATTGTTAGATTTTCGCCGGTGGCCTGCCGGAGCCGTTGGGCGACGGCCGCCTGCTCTTCGGGCGCTGCATACAAACGCATCGGAACATTTTCACAATCGAGACCGATGCGCCGCAGCGCGTCCAAATGAGCTTCGGAGCGATGAAGCCGGCGGGGAGCTGGGCGAAAAAATTGAGTTTTTACAGGGGCGCCTGTCCAAAAAGGCAGCAGTGAATTGCGCAGATCCACCGCTACATCGTACCGCCCTGCCCTCAACCGCGCCAGCCAGCCCAGCCTTTTGGCCGGCGGCATGCGCTTTTCGTACGGGATGATCTCGGAAACGCGCGGATCGCGCTCAAATAAAGGAACGGCGCGAGGTCCCACCATCAGCGTCAGTTTGGCTTGCGGCCAACGCCGGTGCAACGCCTCCAAGACCGGTGTCGTCAAAACGGCATCCCCGATGTTGCTCAGCGATATCAAAAGAATGCGATTGACCCGGTCCGGCAACATCAGTTTTTTCCAATCAAGCCGGCGACGTTTTCAGGCGTGATCTGTCTCATGCAGAGGTTGATCGGACACCACTGACGGTAACAAGGGACGGGGCATCCGATTGACCCGAAAAGAATTTTTACGTTTTCGGCGGCGGGAGGGGCCGTCAGCTCCGGGCGCGTCGGGCCAAACAGTCCAATCACGCGGGCGCGCACCGCCGCAGCAATGTGCAGCGGGCCGGAATCATTTGAAACCACCCAATCCACTTCCTTCATCAAAGCCGCCAACTGCGTCAACGTCGTTTGCCCGCACAAAATCGAGGCGGGCTGCGTCATGCGCCGTACAATCCCCTCCGCCAAAGGACGGTCATCGGCGGAGCCGATAAAAAGGATGCGCGCCTGGTGGCGTTCGCTCAAGAGGTCCCCCAAGCGGGCAAAAAGTTTGGCCGGCCAGCGCTTCAGATGCCAGTTGGCGCCTGCGTGGATGGCCACTTTCAGATGCGTCGAATCGCACCCGGCCGCTCTCAACAACCCTTGCGCATAGAGACGATCCGCGTCAGGAATGCTCAAGTCGTAATGCGTTCCATCGGAAGGGATGCCGGAGCGTTCCAGCAGATTGAGAAAATACTGGATTTTATGAAGCGTGTCTTTGGGAGGCATCGGAACGGCTTTTGTCAAAAGCCACGCGCGTTTCCAAGTCGAATATCCGATGCGCTGAGGAATGCCTGCCAAAGCCGCAGCGATCGTCCGGGTGAAAGAGCGGTGAAACAGATAAGCCGCGTCGAAGCGCCCCGCCCGCAGCGTTCGGACAAGACGGGAAAAACCGGCCAAGCCGCGGTCCGCGCCGCGCTCATCAAAGCAAAGAATGGCATTCAGGTGCGGGTTGCCTTTCAGCAGCTCCCGGCAACGCGGCGGAACAAGGCAGGCCACGTGCGCATGCGGGTGCGCCTTGCGTATGGCGCGGATGGCCGGAGACATAAACAAGGCATCCCCCAGCCAGTTGACGCCAACGATGATTATTCTTTGTTGGCCTTCTTCTTCTTTCTGAATTCTTTCCACCATGTGTAGTAACCGCTGCTCTGGGCCCAAAAGACGACGAGGTTGTCGGAATTTTTCCAAATCCGCATCCGCTTGACGGCATACGGATTTGTATTGGAAGCCAAGCGCCCGGGATGGGTGGCGCTTGCCCCCAGATAGCCGGCGGATTTGACGGCTTCGATCACGCGCGCGTCGTGGGCTCCCATCGGATAACAAAAATAATCGACGGCGTGCCCCAATTTCTCCTCTAAAATTCGCTTGGATTCCACAAGCTCGCGTCGAAGGTCCTCCTCCCGGAGCGCCGGCAGCCAAGGATGATCGATGGAGTGAGAACCGATGGTCACTCCGGCGCGGTCCAATTCGACGATCTGGTCCCACGTGAGAAACCCCGGTTTTCCCACTTCTTGGGTAATGATAAAAACGATGGCCGGAAAATCGTACTTTTTCAGGACAGGCCACGCATTGGTATAAAAATTTTCAAAGCCGTCATCGAAAGTCAGAGCCACTGCATTCTTGGGAAGCCCTTTGCCCGTTTTAAACGACTCAACCACTTCTGAAAACGGAACCGCTTGGGCGCGGCGGCGTTTGAGAAGACCCATCTGGCGGTCGAAGCTCCGCGGGGAAACGATGAGGCGGCTCTCTCCGATCGGGCGCGGGTCCACTTCATGGTACATCAACACCGGAACGCAGTAATACGGTTGGGGCTTGATCAGAAATCCGGCCAGGCACAACAACAGCAGCCCAAGAACAATGGCTGCGGTTCGAACGCTTTTTTTCATGAACGCTTTTCCCCTGCCACTTGCGCATACACCGCTTCAACTTCAGATGCCACTCGATCCATGGTGAACAACCGGCGGTAGCGCCGGTAACCGGCTTCCCCCATCGCTTTTGCCTGCTGCGGATTTTCAAGAATTTTCCGGATTGCGTTTGCCAAAGCAAGGGGATTTCGAGGAGAAACTTTGTAACCGGTTTCACCCTCTTGGACAATTTCGCGCATCCCGCCGACAGCGGCGACAACCAAAGGCAGCCGCATCGCCATGGCTTCCACCAAAGACAAGCCGAACGCTTCTTGAAGGGACGGCTGTACAAAAACAGTGAACGTGCTTAAAGGAATGGCCGTGTGCGCCACAGATCCGGTCAGAATAACATGTTCTTGTTCACCCAATTCGTAAATCAACCGGATCAGCTCTTCACGCAAAGGTCCATCCCCCACCAAAACCATCTGCGCTTCGGGAATATGCTGACGCAGCTCATGAAAAGCCCGAATGAGGATCACGTGGCCTTTGGCCTGCACCAAACGCGCAATGGAACCGACCACCGGTTTTTGCGAAGAGATTCCCCACGCCTGCCGGTAAAACTCAACCTGCGCATCAAAATTTTTTGCTTTCTTTTCTTCCCAATCAATCCCATTTGAAATGCAGACGGCCTTCCGGCGCGGCACGTGAAATCGCATGGTCAGCCGCCGGTGCACCGTTCTCGAGACTGCCATGACACGCTTCCCCCAAAATGGAAACGCTTGACGGTGCCATCGCCAACGGTAAAAACCGTGACAGGTGGTGACAACGGGGATTTTTGCCAGGCGACCGGAAACGCCGGCAGCCCAATGGGTCACGCGCGTGTGCGCGTGAATGACATCCGGCCGCTGCCCGCCAACCGCTTTTAAAATTTGGGCGATGGCTTTTAACATCCATGGGTGCATCTCGGATTTCACGCGCAGGGAAAGCGGGAGGTGCAGGATGCCGGCTTTCTGCAGGTCGGCCACCATCGATCCTCCGGCCGACATCACAATGACGGAGTGATTTCTGCGGGTCAACGCCTTGGCCAGACTGACGACGTAGTTGGAGATCCCGCCGACGTCCAAATGGGTCGTTAAGAGAAGGATGCGCATAAAGCCGAATACACCTCATCCACGGTCAGGGCGCGCATGCATTCCATGTGATTTTTTCCCAGGCGGTAGCAGCTGGAGCGGTAGCAAGGCGAGCAGGGAAGATTTTTTTTGAGCACCGTCAGCCGCTCCGACGGAGGCGCGTGCCGGGCCGGATCCGTTGAACCAAAAAGAGCCACCGTCGGAACGCTGAGGGCCGCTGCCATGTGAAGCGGGGCGGTGTCCGGCACCAGGAAAGCATTGCAACGGCCGATCAGCGCCGCCAGCTCCATGAGCGATGTGCGCCCCACGGCCATCACCGGTTTGGCTCGAGTCAGCTTCAGCACCTGTTGAGCCAACGGCAAATCGGGCTTGGCTCCGGTCAAAACCACGCGGACATGTTTTTTGGAAGCCAACCGGTCGATCAATTCCGCGTAATATTCCGCCGGCCAGCGTTTGCTCTGCCAGCGCTGGCTGCCCCCGACATGCATGCCGACCAAAACGGCTTTCGGAGGAACCCAAGCTTCAATGAGCACCTGCTCCACGCACTGATGATCGGCTTGGCTGGGCCAAAGCTCCAACCGCCGGTCCGGATTCTGAATGCCCAGCGTTTTGAGAAGATGAAATTGATGATCGACGGCCGGAACCGGCTGCGGAGGATTTTGAACGCGATGGGTCAAACACCGGCTCCAACGCCGCCCGTCGTATCCGATGCGCACCGGGGCGCCGCTGAAGGCCCCCAGCCAATGGCTGATCCGGTTGTTTTGAAAATCGACGACGATGTCCACTTGAGATTTCCGCAGAGAACTGCCCAACCGCCAAAGTCCCGGAAAATTGCCGTCCCGGCGGCGGTCGAAAACAATCAAGCTGTCAATGTAGGGGCAGCGTTGCAGCAGCTCCCGGCTCTCGCGGCCCACCACAACGCTCAAGTGCGCCTTGGGGAAGCGCTGCCGCAGCGCGCGCAGCGAGGGGGTGATCAGGGCGACATCCCCGACGGCGCCCAGCTTCATCACGAGAATGCGTAAGGTTGCAGCGGCTTCTTCGTAAGCCCGGAATGTCCGCTCGATCATTCGCGCATGCGTAAATTCCGCCTCGATTTTCCGCCGAAACTCCTGTGCCATTCGGGCGGCGGCGGGACGATCCTTCAAAAGCCGGACCACGGCGGCCGATAAAGCCGCAGGGTCGGAGGGCGGAACCAGCAAACCGGTTTTTTGATCCTCCACCACATCCACGGTGCCGCCGATGCGGCTGGCAATGACCGGGACGCCGCACGCCCCTGCTTCAATGAGCACTCTGCCGAAACCTTCGTCGTACGTTGACGGCATCACCAAAAGATCCAGCGTCGCTAAAACCTGCGGGATGTCTTCGCGCCGGCCGATGAAGCTGACCTGTTTCTCCAAACCCAACTGTCCCACCCAGCGCTTGAGCTCCTGCTCGTAGGCCTTCTTTTCCGGCGGGGCGTCTCCAATCACCAGCAGTAAAACTCTCGGCACGCGTTTGACAACCGCCGCCATGGCCCTGAGCAATACGACGTGCCCTTTGATCGGCGTGAGCCGTCCGATGACGCCGATGGTCAGGGCCGATCGCGGAGGATCGTTTTGGATGTTGCGAAAAGCGTACTGCGACAGATTGACGCCGCGCGGAATCAATCTGAGCTGCTCCGGGGTCACGCCGAAGGAATCAATCAGATGCCGCGCCATGGCATCTGTCGCGGCAATGACGCACCGCCCCCAGCTTGCGGGAAAACTAAACCAATGCGGGCGATAAAACCCGTGGCATGTGGTGACGAACGTCGGCCAACGTTCCCGGCCTTGCATCAGAGGCGTC
This sequence comes from Candidatus Omnitrophota bacterium, assembly GCA_016206755.1. Classification (GTDB taxonomy): domain Bacteria; phylum Omnitrophota; class Gorgyraeia; order 1-14-0-20-64-10; family JACQQZ01; genus JACQQZ01. Next base: position 2,804 of record JACQQZ010000058.1, on the reverse strand, counting down.
TTTCGGGCAACGCGACGCCATGCCCAATAGCCGACGATGGCCGGAACGCGGCTTCGGGCATGAATGATGTCCACCTGCTCGCGCTCGATAATCTCCGAAACTTTTTGCACCATTTTCCAGAGGGTCCACGGATCTTTCCGGTGGATCGGAAGCCGAATGTGCCGTCCGCCCATCTGCTCCAAGCGCTTGACCAGCACCCCCCCATTGGAAATGACCAGGGCAGTGTGGCCTCTTTCAATGAAGCCCTGGGCAACATCCAGCGTCCCGGTTTCAACGCCGCCGACTTCCAGCTGCGGAATAAGCTGAAGAATTTTCATCGGGTTACAACCATCCCCGCAAGCGGTTGAGAACAGTGGTTCGGTCATCCATGGCGCGCCGGGCATACGATTGATTGATCGAATCCAAAATACGCCGGCAGACCTGATCCGGTTCAACGACCTGGATAAACCGCTGCCTGGAGAGAAGCTCTATAAAACGGGTGTGCTTGTCCCACGGCCAGAATGTCTCCGGCTTAAACACGATCACCGGCTTGCCGGAGGAGGCGGCTTCCGAGATCATCGACATCGAATCCCCCGAGACCACCACGACGCTGGAAGCCGACAGCACGCCTTGAACATAGCCCGGAGAGCGATCGCGGCTGGCCAGAACCAGCAGCGGACAGTTTTCATGCTGGTCAAACCGGTCTTCGATGATGCGTTCGACTTCTGCGGAGGTGCGCCGGGAGGTGACGACCAAAAGATCGGCCTGCACTTTTTTGGCGGCCAAAATGAGCTGCATCGAAACGGTTTCCATCATCTTGGGCGGCAGGCGCACGCCGCCGGCATCTCCACCGACGAGAAAACCGATCTGCAGCGGACGGCCCAAAGACCAGAGTTTGCGCTGGCGCTGCGTCATGGCGCCCATCTCGGCGGAATCCAATGCGTGGAGGGCGCCTTCAGTGACCAACGTATTGGGGGAATTTTCTACCCCATCGTGCCGGGGAATAATGCAAAGATCGAAATCGCCTGCCAATGGCCAGCCGGGACGCATCACGTGAACGGTTCGCGCGGCCATGCTCCGGCTCCATACCGCGCTGACCAGCGCCGTCGAAGCGCCGCAGGAGACAACAACTCCCGCCCAGGACTGCTCCAATGCCTTTGCCGAAGATTTGGACAAGGTCCAGCGCAGCCATTTCCAGGCGGGGGAGATCGCCAACAAACCGCACGCCCGGGCGAACGCCAAGAGAAACCGGTGAAAAGAAGACCGGAATTTTATCTCGATCGTTTGACGTTTCGCCCAGGGCCCGCCCATGCCTTGCAATCGCGGATCACGCCGGGCGCGCTCATTCCACACCTGTTCAACCAAAGAAGCCACGGCCGCCGCCTGGGTGCGATGCCCCGCTTTTCCATCGCTCAAAGCCGCCACCGACTGGCTCGGACTTGACTTCCACCGGCGGTGCAACCACAACCATTGGTCCGGGCGCTGACGAACATGACGTTCCAGAACTTTCAAATAAGCGGCGATCCCTTCCTGAATGTCTCTGTCCGAATTCCCCGTTTGAGGAATTTGCAGAGGGGGCTCAACGGTGAGCGTGTGATCGATGCCGGCTTCGCGAACGATAAAAATCGGGAGGACGGGACAGCCCAATTTTCTGCCCAAGGCAATCGGCCCTTGCGCCGTCGAAGCCATGCGGCCGAAAAACGGCGCGGCCGCTGCGCGCCTGCCGCCGTCCTGATCCGCCAAAATACCGACGATGCCGCCTTCTTTGATGCGCTTGACAATCTGCCGCACCGCCATTCCCTTGGAGATGACGCGGCAGCCTTTGGATTCACGGTAACTGTTCAAGAGCCGATTGAGCCGCGGGAATCCTTGCTGGCGGGCCAGGACGCTGGCCGGATAACCTTTCAGCCCTGCCGTCAAACCGATCAGCTCCCAATTTCCAAAATGACCGGTTACAAAAATGGCGCCGCGGTTGAGCGCCAAAGCTTTGTCCAGATGCTTTTTGCCCTGAACGCTGACGTGCCGCTCGACATAGGCCGGCCCAATGACCGGCGTACGCAGCATCTCCATCAACGACATGCCCATGTTTTCAAACACCTGCTTGCATGTTCTGTCCAAATCTTCGGGAGAAAGCTCTCTTCCAAGCGCCGCTTTCAAATTTCCAAGACAAACCGCTTGCCGCTTCGGTTGAACCCAATACGCCAACCGTCCGAAAGCACGGCCCAAACCGACGGCCATGCCGGCAGGCAAAACGCGCGAAATTGTGCCCAGGACCCTAACGGCCCAGTACAGAATGAAGTCGTTCAATCAAATCCTCTTCACGCGTTAATTCCAGATTCACATGCAACACCACCACCGGAACAGGCAGGTTTTTCAGCCATTCCTGAGGAATTCGCACGGCGTCTTTCAACGTCGTCATCAATGCGACAGCGTTCAATCTTTGGCATTCCAAAACCAGCCGGTCGATCGCTTGTTTTTCGTAGCGGTGGTGATCCAAGAATTTTTTATGGAAAACAGGGGTGACGCCGAGCTGCCTCAAACTTTGCTCGAAAGCCGCCGGGTCGGCGATCCCTGAAAAGATGCCGGCGCGCGTTCCGTTCCACTCTGCCAACGGTTGCCGCCGGTCCTGGCCCCACACTTCAAAACACTCGGGCTTCAGTTGGGCGCTCAGCAAAAGCGCGTCGGGATTGAAACGCCTGACTCTTGCCTCGAGCGCGGCAACATTCCGGGACGCCGGATCATCCTTGCTTAAAACCACAACGCCGGCCCGCCCCAGAGAAGCCGGCCCCTCCCGTAAAACTCCCCCCGGCAGCATCCAGCCGTTC
>JACQQZ010000059.1 GCA_016206755.1 Candidatus Omnitrophota bacterium | reverse complement strand
GTCGGCGGCGTTGCTCCTCCTCGACGTATCGCCGGGGATACGCCGTCGTCGTCGCGTCTTGCCGACGGCCTCCTGGCGCTCGCCACGCGGTTCACGCGAGGTTCTGAAAGGCGCTCTAAACAAGAATTGAATCGGTCTGTCATGCAGACATCCCCGATATGCAGGCAGGATTTTTTCGGTCGCACTGAGCTTCTTGCGCTCATCGAGCGCCGTGCGCTGGAACTGTCCTCTGGCTATCGCCAGAACCTCGCCCTTTTGGGTTCCGAGCGAATCGGGAAAACCTCCATCCTCTTAAAAAGCGCCCAGATGATCTCTGAACACCCCCCGCTGCTGCCGGTCTATTTGGAAATCAAGGAACGGATGACCCTCCAGGAGTTTGCCCGGCAGTTCGGGGCGACTCTTCTGTTTCAATACGGGGCGGCTTCCGGCCGGCAAGTTCCGGAGTCTTTTTCGAAGCTGTGCGACGCCAGCCGTCCCTACATTCCGGAAACGGTTTCTCTGTTGGCGCAGGCCGTTTCGAAAGCCAGGCGCTCGCCGGCCCAGGCGCTCGAGTTGTTGTTTGAAGCCCCGGGCAAGTTGCGCCATGAATCGGGCCGGTTGTGCGTCATCTTGCTGGATGAATTTCACCGGCTCAACGCCTGGAAAAAATCCTCCGCGTTTACCGCCTTGGGAAAGCAGATCATGGTCCAGAAAGAAACCATGTATTTGATGGCCAGCTCTTCGGTGGAAGAGGCCAAGCGAATCCTGCAGGAACGGTTGGCGATTTTGTTCGGGCATTTCCAAGTGGTCAGCGTGGAGCCCTTTGATTTGCCCACCGGCGTCGCATTTCTGACCGGACAATCTCAAAATTCTTTGGATCAAAAAACGGTCATCGCCTTGGCCGATTTGCTGCAAGGCCAGCCCGCGCGGCTGAATGCATTGGCGCCTCATCTGAGAGAGGGCGGAGGCGTGGCCGCCGCACTGGCCCATTTTCTTCTGGATCCGGAAAGTCCCGTGACACTGGAATACGAACGTAAAATCCGGGAAATCCCCGAGGCCCGGCACGATCAAGCGATCCGAGTTTTATTGGCCATTGTTCAAGGCGGGCACCGGGTCCCGGCGTTGCCGCAGGCCACCGGCCTGACTCCTTTTGCGATTGCCCGCGCGTTGCGTTGGTTGATGGAGGCCGGCTGGGTGGTTCGGGAAGGGATGCTGGCTTATCTGCCGGATCGCCTGTTCTGTTTCTGGCTCCGGTCAACGTATCGTGTCCGGCATGGGCTGGTCCAAACCGATCTCGCCACCATGGGGCAATGGTTTGCCCTGGAGGTGCAGCAATGGCTTGATCGGACCGTTCCGAAAGGCCCGCAGGATGTCTTGGAGCTCTTGGCAAACCTTCTCAAGCATTTTCAGAATGATTGGGTCGAGATGAACGGCCGCCGGGTCCGCCTTCCGAAGTTAGAAGTCCATACGCTCTTGTTGCCCGGCTTGCCGCGCAGCTGCGTGGGGCATCGGGAAGACGGGTCCTGGTTTTGCATTCCTTCGATGAATTTTCTGACGGAATCCGACGCCATCCATTTGGTTCAGACGTTGCGCCATGTCTCCAAACCTTGGAGGCGCCGCATCGTCGTGGCCGCTCAGGGCTTGGAGGTCAACGCCCGGCTCTTTTTACAGGAGCATAAGTTTTGGGTGTGGGAGTTGGAAGACTTGAACAATCTGCTTGAGCTGTACGGTTTGTCCCGGTTGATCCCCACGGAAATTTCACCCCCCGCGACCGTCGCTGCCGTTTCTGCGGCCCCCGATCCGGCTGTACCGTCTGCTTCCCAGGCCGCAGCTTCATGAAGCACCTTTGGGCACCCTGGCGGCGGGGCTACATCCACTCTTTGACGCGGCCTTTCGACCGTCCCCCAAAAGACAAAGGGAAAGAAAAGGGCTGTCTGTTTTGCCGCGCCCATAAAAGCGATCGCAGGCGTTGGGTGTTGGGCCGTGGAAAAAACGCCTTGGTCATGATGAATCTTTATCCGTACGCCGCAGGGCATCTGATGGTTGCCCCGCGCCGCCATGTGGCACGCCCCGGTCTTCTGCGCGATGAAGAGTTGCTTGAGCTGTGGCAATGGGTGAATCAATCGATGCGGCACCTGGACCAAGCATTGCATGCGGAGGGCTACAACATTGGAGTCAACATCGGCCGTCCGGCCGGGGCGGGGATCCCGGGTCACATGCACATCCACGTGGTCCCGCGTTGGAATGGCGACACGAATTTCATGCCTGTCCTGGCGTCCACGAAAGTCATTTCAGATTCCATGGATTCTCTCTACAGGGAGTTGAAGAACTGTTTCTCAGCAGGCAAGAACTAGAGCGCATCGAAAAAAGGAATCTGGCCCCTTACGCGATTGCTGCGTCCGGTTCGCACGGCCGCATCCATCCGGAGCAGGAGCATCCTTACCGAACCTGCTTTCAGCGCGACCACGACAGGATTGTCCACTCC
>JACQQZ010000010.1 GCA_016206755.1 Candidatus Omnitrophota bacterium | reverse complement strand
CAATAGGTGTTGAGCCAATTCATGTGCTTCATCAAGATGAAGATCGGCACCATCATCACCTGCGGCGGAATCATGATGCTGCCTAAAATCAGCATGAACATGGTGCGCTTGCCCGGAAATTCGCGGCGGGCAAAAGCGTAGCCGACCATCGAGCTGAACAGAAGGTTGGAAAACGTGATCACCAGCGAAATGATCAAGCTGTTGAAGAAATAGCGCCCGAAAGGGCCGCTGACGATCACGTCGTAATAATTGTTCAGCGTCCATTTTTTGAAGACGAGCTTGACGTCGTTCAAATAAATGGTGCCGCTGCCGCTGTCGAAGCTCAACGCCATATCTTCCGCTGTCCGCTCCGTGCGGCCCGGCGTCAACAAGGCCAACGGAAAATGCTCCATCGGGATGCGGACTCTGGCCCAGCCCGGACGCACGCCTCCTCGCAAATACTGCTGAATCGGAATGCTGGCGCGCCGGCCCTTCGGATCGACCAGATCAATGGTGAAAGATTCCCCGCCGAGCTCTCCGCGCACTGAAAATTCCAGCGCGTCGAATTTACGCATGTCCTGGGTCAGGCGGGTCCACCATTGAACGCGTCCTTCCCCGGTGGAGGCATAGCTGATCTGCAGAATGCGATCGCGGCGGGATTCCGGTTTGGCCGGGATAAAATTCATCGCCACGCTGGAGTTCTCGCCGGTCGCCTTGACTTCCATGGGCCCCCCGATGGAGTTGAGCTCTCCGATCTCAAAATCCGCGACGGCGATTTCAGAAACCTGCCTGGTCAGCGTCCCGGCCGGCTTGACGGAAGTGTAAAACATCAAAAACAGCGGCATCAACGTCAGGGCCAGCAGCAGCGTCAGGACGAAAATGGCAACAGCCGTTAAGATGCGCTCACGCATGGTGCCAGTGCCCCCAACAGGAAATTCTCCATGAGTCTGCTGAAGCGATTTTGGAGCGAGACCAGGAACGAGGAGCGATGCGTGCCCACTGCGGCACGTGAGCGACGAGTGACGCAGTCGCAGCCCAAAATCGCTTTAGCCCTCGGGGAAGTCCACCCGCGGGCCATTTCTTCGTTGCTCCTCCTTGGCGTACTCCAGAGAGTACGCCGGCGTCGTCGCGCCTTGAGCTGGCCGCGCGGGTGGACTTCCAGGCTCGCGGAGAATTTCCTGTTGGGGGCACTTACTCCCCCTCCTCTTCCATGCGGAAGAATTTCATCTGGATTAAAGAAAAGGCCATGATGATCAAAAAGAGAATGTAGCCGACGGCGGAGGCCTTGCCCATGTCGAAGCGGTGGAAACCGGTTTCGTAGAGATACCAGACCACCGTGGTGGTCGCCCCCAACGGTCCGCCCTGGGTCATCGCAAAAATTTCCGGGAAAACCTGGAAGGTGTTGATGGTGTTGACGACGACGGCCAAGAGCACGATCGGTTTGAGCTGCGGCAATGTGATGTTCCAGAATTGCTGCCATTCATTGGCGCCGTCGATGGAGGCCGCTTCGTACAAAGAGCTCGGGATGGTCTGAAGGCCGGCCAAAAACAGGACCATGTAGTAACCGAAGCTCGCCCAAACATTCATAAACATGATGGCCGGCAAAGCCCATTTGGTATTGAGCAGCCAGCTTGGGTTGGGGACCGGCCAGCCGATCATCGTCAGCATGAGATTGACCAAGCCGTCGTTGGAATAGAGGTAGGTGAAGATCGTCGCGATCACGATGACGGAGGTGGCCACCGGCAAGAAAAGCCCCGCCTGGTACAGCCCCTTGAACGGTATTTTCCGGTTGATCAAAACCGCCGCGAATAAGGCCAGCGACATCGTGAACGGAATGGTGCCGATGGCAAAATAGACGGTGTGCCAAAGGGCGCTCAGGAAATCCGGTTCGCGGACGATGTCCCAGTAGTTGCGCAATCCTACAAAATGCATCTGGGAGCTGAGCAGATTGTAACGGGAGAAGCTGATGACGATGGAATGCAGCAACGGAAACAGGCCGAAAATCAAAAACACAACCAGCCAGGGGCCGACAAAGAAATAAGAGGTGAGCAGATCCTGAAACGAAACTTTCCGGCGCTTGGCCCAGCGGCGGCGCGCCCAGATGTACCCGAAAAAAACCACAAAAAGCCAGACCAAACCGAATCCACCCATGACGAGGGCGTCGCTCAATCGTCCCTGCACCGCTTCTTCCGTCACAATGGCTTCAATGCGGCGTTTGGCGGCCGCAAACGCTTTGAGCGGTTCCTGATTGTTCAGGATGACTTCTTCGATGGCGCGCGTGACGTGTTCCTGCATCTCCACCCATTTGGGATGGTTGGGGGGTGCGACGGCATGGGTCACCTGCTCGAAGAAAATTTTCTGCTCCGGATGAGATTGATAGTACTCATTTCTCATCGCCGCCTTGGCGGCCGGGACCACGTTGCGCTGAGAGCGAACGATCTCCATGGCATTCTCTTCCGCCATGAGAAACTTGATGAGCTGGATGGCTTCCCTGGGATGCTTGCTCGATTTGAAAACCACCAGGTCTTGGCCGCCCGCAAAAGAGGCGGGGGTGCCCCGATTGTGGGCCGGTTTCGGAAGAAGCCCCACCCCGAAATTCAGGGTTGGATTCATGCGGGGAATCAGCGCAAAATTCCAAGCCCCGGAAATCTGGATCCCGATTTTCCCGTTGGCAAACAATTGATTGACTTCCGGCTGGCGCTCGACGATGGAATGCGGTTTCAAGCTTTTGTAGTATTCCATCGCCTCGATCATGGCCGGGTCGTCCAAAGTACACCGGGTCATGTCGGCCGACAAAACATCCGCGCCATTGCCCCAGCCGAACGGCAAGAATTGTTGCCAGGGGGCATACGGTTCTCCTACAAAAATCCCAAAGCCATAAATCCCCGGCTCCATCCCCTGAATGCGCGCGGCGGCGTCTTTGAGCTCCGCCCAGGTCTTGGGCGGCTTGTCCGGATCGAGCCCCGCCTTGTCGAAAAGATCGCGGTTGTAAAAAAGAATGCGCGTGCCGGCCAGCCAAGGAGCGCCGTAAATACGGCCCCGGTAGGTGACCGGTTCCCATAGAAGGTAGTGCTCTTTGAGGGGAACCATCTCGTCGGTGATGTCCAACAACACGCCGGTTGAAGAGAATTTTGGAAGCCAGTCGGTGCCCAAGTCGCAGACGTCCGGGGCATTGCCGGCAGCGACGGAGGTGATGACTTTGTCCAAGCCATAATCCCAGGAAAGCTGCTGAAGGTTGACTCTGATTCCGGGGTTTTGGCTCTCGAATTTATCGAGGAGGGCGCGCATGACATCCTCCCCGGCCGAAAGCTCCCAGAAGTCAAGCGTGACTCCTTCAGCAGCACAGAGAGAAGCCGGAAAGATACTGCATGCAACAATGAGAACGGCTTTGTGAAAAAACTTCATAAATGGGATTGTGGAAGTCTCCAGTATAATCTGCGAGGTTTGTCGCGTCAAGAACTCTCAAGCAAGAACTCTTGAGCAAGCAGAAAAAACTGTTCCGGCTGCCGGGGTGGTCTGTTTTGGTTGACAATCCGTCTCAACCCCGCGATAATAAACCGGTTATGTCAAAGAAGATTTTGCGATTACTTACAGTCAAAACCGGTTGGATGGTTGTCTTCATCGCAGCCGTTTCGGTTGCCTTTCCGGCAGACGCGGCGCGCCAGCAAGTGTATGTCACCGGCGCCGTTGGAGACTTCGGCTCTTATACGTTCACGCCCGGTTTTTCCTTCAACGTGACCGAGCCGGGCGCTCAGCTTCTGGGCATCATCACGGTCGATGGCGTCTACAACGGCGAGTACCCTTGGATCATGCGAATTTATACGGAAAACGCCGGTTTTGACGGCGGGATTGCCGGAGCCATTCATCCTGCCGGCTCAGCAGGTTTGATTTCCACGCAGGGGAAACAAGCGCTCGCGCTTGAAGTGCATTGTCCCAATTTCGGAACGGAGGTTTGGCGGCGCATTCCAGACCTCGCTGAAAATCCATACCTTCCGTACCGCCCTTCTCCGGATCCTGATAGGACATTTGAAACCACCGATTGCATCCTCATCGGAATTGATCCCAGAAACGCTCCCTGGGTGGCCGGTCGCGATGGCAGATTGTTTACCGGCGATGACAACGCGCTGGGAGACGCCACCCTGAAAACGCCTTTCGAAATTCTCATCCGTACCCAGCCGGATGGACATGCCGTGCAAGGCCAGTACGAAGGGTTGTTGTACATCGAGATCGTTCCGGCACCTTAATTTTACGAGGACGCGTGATCGCCCGAATATTTTTCTCCGCCGTTGTTTTGTCCGGAATCGCCTCGCCCGCTTTGGCCGTCGGCATCCAGCCGCTTCGCTTGGAAATCACGGCCGGCGCCGAAGCCCCCGCCTCCGGAAAGCTCACAGTCACCAACTCAAAATCTGAGCCGGTCCGGATCCAAATTCAAACGGGTCCTTACCGGTACGCTTTTTCCGCCTACTCAATTCCTCCGGCAAATCCGGCCGACCGGCAGATGCCCTCTTGCGAATCCTGGATCCGGCTCGCCCTTGCAGAAGTGACGCTGCCTGCCGGCCAATCCGCAGATTTTACTTTCACGCTCGATGTTCCGGAAGGCGCGTTCGGCGGAGCCGGCGGCGAATACGTCGCAGCGCTGCTGGTGGATGAGCGCCCCGTAGCGGCATCCGCCTCCGAAGAGGGCACGGGGAAATTGACCATTCTGCCCCGTGTGGCAATCCCCTTGTACGTTTTCATCCAAGGCAAAGATGATCTGCGCGGACAACTCTTGTCGTTCGGCGTTGAGACAGGACCCGCCGCCGGCATCGCCAAATTTATGCTGGGGCTCGGGAACGAAGGAAAAATTCACGTTCGGCCTTCCGGCACTCTGCTGGTGGCCGATGAACAGAAAAAAATCGTCCACCGGGGAGGTTTGGGAAAAACAGTGCCGATCTTTCCGAGGTTCCAAGAAAGAATCCCAATCTGGGTGCCGCTTCAACCCGGCCGGTACACCGCCGTCGCGACGGTTGATTTCGGCGGGCCAGAATTGATGCAGCGAGAAATCGCATTTGAGGTGACGCTGGATGGACATACACACGAATAGCGGTACCGTTTCCGGGAGTGCCAGGTTCAAGCGGGAACCTGGCACTCCCGGAAACGGTACCGCTTGCGTTCTGAGACCCGCTGGGGCGAGGCAAGCGGTGCCTGGCGGGCCATCCCGAGCAACAGCGAGAATAATTTTTGCGCTAGGCGTTGCTTGTTTATTTCTGATGCCCGCACCGGCGTGGGCGTCCACGCTGCGCATCCTCAACGCCAGCTATCAGCAGCACTTCACACCCGGCGAACCGATGACGTTTCGCGTCATGGTTCAAAATTTGGAGCCGACCCCGCAGGGCATCGAGCTCCTGGTCATCCTCACCAACCTCACAACAGGCGCGGAGACCGTCCCGCTCGATGTCGGAACGCCCGGCACCGTTGCGGCGGGAGCCGTTTTTACGTTCACCCCTTCGACGACGGCCGAGCCCGGCATCTACACGGTCAGCTTTCGCATCTTAGACGGTGACGGCATTCGCTCGGACCAAATCACAGGGCAATACCCGATCCATGTGGGAACGCAAGGGGATACCTTGCATGTTTTTCCGGATTCACTGCACCTGGGCGCTTTACTGGCCGGCCGGCACATGCACCCGATTCCTCTGGAAATTCGCTGGAATTTTTACCGGTTCAACGAGCTGCGATTGGACCAGCCTTTTTCCGTTCGCATCTACACCGACAACGCCTCGCGCTATCGAGGCATCCCCGGCGCGATCCGCCAAGGAAGTCCTGCCGGTTTGCTTTCGGAAAACGGCCGCTATTCCCTTCCGTTAAAAATCTGGTCGGCCAATTTTGGACCGGATGTTCAAGAAACAGGGTGGAGCGGCGATCTGGCGGGGCCGCCCCCCGTCGACGATGATACATTTTGGATCGGTCCCCTTCTGGCCGATGGCGACCGCGAGGTGGGTGCCGTGGCGTGGCTGCGCATTCCGGACTTCAGCGAAATGTCCTCCGACCCCGGAAGCTGGAGAAGAATCATCGGCCAAGACCCGCACGACAGCCGGTTTGTCAGCGATACCAACAAAACCGGGGACTTCACGCTGCCCAGCCCGGTCACCGTCTACGTGGCCGCAGAAACAGGGGCCGGCAGCGTGCAGGGCAACTATTCGGCAACGCTGGTGGTCGAGCTCTACAGCCCATGAAGCGATTGAAGCGGCACAAGCGGTACCGTTTCCAAAAGTGCCGGGTTCAAATGGGGAACCCGGCACTTTTGGAAACGGTACCGCTTGTGCTTACGT
>JACQQZ010000057.1 GCA_016206755.1 Candidatus Omnitrophota bacterium | reverse complement strand
CGCATGGGGTGTGCGGGTCGGACGCCATGCTGATCAATGGCCGCAATCGCTTGGCCTGCAAGATGCTGGTCAAAGATTGCCCGCAGCCGATTACCGTAGAACCGATGAAGGGATTCAAAGTCATCAAAGACCTCATCGTGGACATGGAACCGTTCTTTAACAAATACAAATCGATCAAGCCGTTCCTCGTCAACGAAGAGCCGGCTCCGGCAAAGGAGCGCCTGCAAAGTCCCGCTGACCGCGACAAATTCGACGACACCACCAAGTGCATTCTCTGCGGCGCCTGCACCGGTTCCTGCCCGTCTTTTTGGGCCAACGATGAATACGTGGGCCCGGCCGCCATTGTCCAGGCGCACCGGTTTCTCTTTGACAGTCGGGACCATGGCAAGGAAGATCGTCTGAAGGCGCTCAATGAGATCACCGGCGTGTGGCGCTGTCGAACCATCTTCAACTGCACGGATGCGTGTCCGCGCGATATCAAGGTGACCCGGGCCATTGCAGACGTCAAACAAGCATTGATCAAGGGGATAAAATGAAACGCTTCCAATGGATGCAGCTTGTCCTGATTTCCTTTGTCGGTTCCGTCACGGTCCTTGCGTTCCTGTCTTATTGGCTGCCCTCCCGATTGCAAATCAACAATGCCGGCACCGTGGAGTGGTTTTTGCCTGTCTTCGCGTTGTTTGCAGCCGCCGATCTGGCGCTGGCTTTTATTTTGTTTCAACTGAAGTGGACGCCGCTGTGCGAACAATCGCTGAAGATGGTTTGGGCCGGAAAATTGACCAGCCCGCAGCAGGGCAAGATGATCGTTCAGCAGTTGTTTTCTTGGGCGGTCGTCATCATGGCCCTGTGTCAATGCTTGGCGGTCTACGCCTTGATTCTTTCTTTTGTTGAACCGTCTCGAATGGATTGGATCTATGGCCTCATCGGGGTCAGCTACTTGGGATTGGCGGCGTTTTATTGGTACGGCTTTATTCCCGCCAGCGGCGTCTTCCGCCATGTCGAGCGGATCCTCCACGTCTCCTGATTCGCCCACAACAGGCCAAATGATGCAACAAACCAGGCACCCCTATCGGAAACACATTTTCGTTTGCACCAATGTCCGCGAAGGAGAAGAGACCTGCTGTTCCCGGCGGGGTTCAACGAAAATTCGCGACGCGCTCAAGCGCTACGTCAAAGACCATGGTTTGAATGATGCCGTGCGCGTGAGCCAATCCGGTTGCCAGGGATTGTGCGAAGAAGGGCCAAACGTCATGGTGTTTCCCGAGGGAGTTTGGTACCACCATGTTCAGATGAAGGATGTGGAAATCATCATTCATGCCCACCTGGAGCCATTTAAGAGATGCGAACCGGCGAGCGCCCCCGTCGCCATTCGGGCGTTTCTTTTTGACTTGGGGAATGTGCTGCTGCCGTTTGATCACATGCGCATCGCGCGCAGATTGGCCCCCTTTGCAAAAACTTCTCCGGAACGGCTCTACCACATGTTTTTTGAGTCTCCTCTACAAGAATTGCACGATGAAGGCAAAATCTCAGGGAAAGAGTTCTACAAAAAATCCTGCGAGAAATTTGGTTTAAACCTGAGCTTCGAACAATTCACCGAAGCGTGGAATGACATTTTCTGGGAAGACCCGGCCATGACGGAGATGGTCCAAAAGCTTCGAGCGCGCTATCCGGTGATCGGCGTCTCGAACACCAATCAATTGCACTTTGATCACGCCCGGGAACATTATCCGGTCGTGCGCGAAATCCACACCTGGATTTTGTCGCATGAAGTCGGCGCGCGCAAGCCGGATCCTGCCATCTACAAACGTGCCATTGCCGCCGCAGGCGTCGCCCCGCAGGAAATCTTCTACATGGATGACCGGTTGGATCTGGTGGAGGCCGGCCGCCGCCTCGGGTTCGTCTCGGAGCCGTTCATCAATGCCCAGCGCCTGATTCTCAAACTTCGCGCCCTCGGCATTGAAATCTGATACAAGCGGTACCCGCTGTACATTGACGTGCCGGTTGATGAACGGTAGAATCAAGGCATGAATCCGACGGCGCCCTCCCCGGAAGCGTTGCGTCTTATCCGAATCGGCCACAGCCCGGACCCGGATGACGCGTTCATGTTTTACGGCATGACCCAGGGCAAAATCCCGATGCCCGGGTTTCGCGTCGAGCATCTTCTTGCCGACATCGAGACTCTGAACCGCCGCGCGGCTGTGGGCGATCTTGAAGTGACCGCGTTCTCCTTGCACGCCTATCCGGCGTGCGCCAAGCATTACAAAATTTTAACCAGCGGCGCCAGCATGGGGGATGGTTACGGCCCCGTTGTCGTCGCGCGCAAACCGATGACGCTGGAAAAGCTGCAAGCAAATCGGGGACAGTCCCCCAGCGGCCTGCCTGCCGGCAGGCAAGGGACAGTCCCCAAAATCGCGATCCCGGGGGCGATGACAACTCCCGCTTTGGTGCTGAATTTGTGGGCCGGCAAAGTCCACACGGTGGAAATTCCGTTCGATCAAATCATGGAGGCGGTCAATTCCGGCAAGGTGGATGCCGGCGTCGTCATCCATGAAGGGCAATTGACGTATTCCGGGTTGGGCTTGCAAAAGATCATCGACTTGGGTGTCTGGTGGCGTGACACCACCGGCTTGCCTTTGCCGCTGGGTGTCAATGGCGTGAACCGCAACCTGCCGGAAACCATCCAGCGCGACATTGCCCGCTTGATGCGCGAAAGCATCGCGTTTGGGCTGAAGAATCGTCCGGAGGCGCTGGCGTATGCGCAGGAATACGGCCGGGGCCTCGACCGCGCCCGCACCGACAAGTTTGTCGGCATGTACGTGAGTTCCTGGACGCAAGATTGCGGGGAAAAAGGCAAGCAGGCGATGAAACTTCTTTTGCAGCGCGCCTATGAAGGGGGCTGGATCCTGAATCCTTGCGTTCCGGAATTCGCGGAGGGTTGATGCAAATTTTCACGGTAGAACAAGCCAACCGGCTGATCCCCAGCGTCAAAGCAATCCTCGCCAAGCTTCGCCGGCAGCGCAGTCAGGTGCATGAGCTGGAGGATGCGCTGGCCATCGTGGAGCTGGAAGGTCTTCAGGCCGACGGCAGCCCCAGTCCATTGGCCAAGACGGTCGCCCTCGAAAAATCTTCCCGCATCGAGAAGCAGATGGATGAATTCAAGACGCTGCTGGAAGAGCTGGACGCTTTGGGTTGCCAGCTGAAAAATCTGGATGAAGGACTCGTTGATTTTTTCACCATCCACCAAGGCCAGCTCGTCTATCTCTGCTGGAAGGATGGGGAAGAGGCCATCGCCCATTGGCACAGAATGGAAGACGGTTTTGCCGGTCGACGTCCCATTGCCACGCTGGCCAACAACTGATTCCTGCCATGCGCTTGGCAGGTCGAGTGGTTTTGATTACCGGCGGCGCAAAACGCCTCGGCCGCGCGTTGGTTTTGGCGCTTGCGAAACGCGGCGCCGCCGTCGCGTTCACCTACAACAGTTCTGAAGCCCAGGCCCGCCGGCTGGTTGCCCTCCTCGAGAAACGACGCCATCCCTCTTTCGCAGCGCGCGCCGACCAGTCCGATGTCGGCCAAATTGCCTTGGCGGTGAAGGCGGTTGAGAAAAGATTCGGCCGCATCGATCTGCTCATCAACAGCGCATCCAATTTTTATCCCACGCCGCTGGCTTCGGCAACCGCTCAAGATTGGGACGATCTGGTGGATGTGAATTTGCGCGCGCCGTTTTTTTATGCCCAGGCCGTTGCCCCTGGAATGCTCAAACGAAAATCCGGGAAGATCATCAACATGGCGGATGTTTCCGCGTTCAATCCCTGGAAAGAGCATCTTCCGTACTGCGCCGCAAAAGCCGGAGTCGTGGCTCTCACGCGCGGACTGGCCAAAGCTTTGGCGCCTCACGTGCAGGTCAACGCCGTCGCCCCGGGTCCGATTTTACCGCCTCCGGATTTGACCCCTGCGCAGGCGCGGCGCGCGCTGGAGAAAACGCTGCTCAAGCGCTGGGGATCCCCGGAAGACATCGTTCAAACGGTCCTCTATCTGACGGAAGGGACCGATTTTGTCACAGGGCAAGTTTTGGTTGTGGATGGGGGCCGCCTTTTCAGCTGATGCGCAACGTGGCCATTGCCCTGATTCTTCAGGAGCCCCAAGTTCTCATCACCCAGCGCCGCCCCCAGGACAGCTTCGCTCTCCATTGGGAATTTCCAGGGGGAAAGTGTGAAGACAATGAGACATTGGAAGAGTGTATTGTGCGCGAAATGCGCGAAGAAATCGGGGTGACCGTTACCGTGGAGGAGGACGGTCCCGAGGCGGTTCACGAATATCCGGATCAAACCGTTCGTTTGGTCAGTTTTTGGTGCAGGATTGTTTCCGGCGCGGTGACTCCGCTGGAAGTGGCTGATTTCCGCTGGGTGGCATCCCACGAGTTGGACCGGTACCGGTTTCCTCCGGCCAGCACCACGCTGATTGAGGCCGTGCGGCAGCGCTTAAAAATCTCATGACCGCTTCAACGGAGCTCGGCGCTTGCTATGCAGCGGCGATGGAAGCGGCGCGCGCGGCCGGTCAATTGCTTTTGGATTCTTTGGGCAAGCTCAGGCAGTCGCAGGTACGGGCCAAGGGGATCAGCGATTACGTCACCGATCTGGACAAAGCCGCCGAACGCCTCATTCTCAAGATCATCCAAAAACGTTTTCCGGACCATGGCGTCATGGCCGAGGAGTCGGGCCAGGCGAATTCGAAAAGCCCTTACCGTTGGATCATTGATCCTCTGGATGGGACCACAAACTACATCCATCAATTTCCCGCGTTCTGCGTTTCAATCGGTTTAAGCCGTGAGAATGAATTGCAGGTGGGCGTCATTTACGACCCGCTGCGCGATGAATTGTTTCATGCCGTCAGGGGGCAGGGCGCTTTCTGCAATCGGACGCCCATTCGCGTGGCTTCCTGTCCGGGCTTAAACGAAGCGCTCATCGCCACCGGTTTTCCGTACCGCATCGGTCAGCGCTTGGACCCCTATCTCGAATCTTTCCGGCAAGTTTTTCTCAACTGCAGCGGCATCCGGCGGGCCGG
>JACQQZ010000055.1 GCA_016206755.1 Candidatus Omnitrophota bacterium | reverse complement strand
TTTGAAACGCTCTTCGATACCAAAGGTGTTACAACCCAGCAAAACACAGAATACGACTCCTACCTGCTGATCAACTACGGTTTTGCCCGCGCGACCCAGTTGGCCACCGTCACGGAAACAGAAACCGGCGATGGAACGATTTCGTATCAGCGCATGGAAGAGACGCGAACTTACTCTCACGCTGTGGCCGGTGAGACGCCGGCCTCCATCGGCGCTTTGGCGACCGACCTTGTCATTCGCAATCCGAACGGAACGATTCGCGGCTGGCGCTATGCGCAGATGGACCGCGACCGAGACGGCGTTCTGGACGTTGCCGGCCTCTTGTTGACGGCCAGTGGACGCGGGACTTCGCGCGAGCAAACGCTGACAGGGAGCTCTTATTCGGTGGATGCCGACGGCAACGGCTCTTACGCGAATCCGGGCGTTGGAATCGAGCAAACGTTCGAAGTGATCTTCAACAGCCCGCGCATCAACCGTGAAATTCGCCGCCTGAAAACCGAACTGTTCGACGGCACCTTCACCCGCACCACCATTGATGCCCAGTCGGCTTACACCACCGGCGACGAAACGCTGGATTCCTTGACCCAGGTCTCGATTGCCGACCGCCAATTCGATCCTCGCATCGGCCGCATTCTTTACGAAGATCCGGCCCGCCGTGGTTTTGCCCGCCGCGGCTTGCTCAAAATTTATCAAGCTCAGGTTACCTCAGCTACCGAGAGCTGGACGGCGGATGAAACCACCACCCACATCCTTCAAGGGCACATCATTCAGCGCCAGCAGGCATTGCTCAGCCGCCAGACGACCGACACGCGCACCACGACTTCAGAAGGCAGCCAAGTCCGGACGGTGGAGAGCTACCGCTACTTCTATACGCGCCGCGGCATGAAGCTGACCGACCCGGTCCGCCAGTGGTTCCCGGACTTTGGCGGGGACGATTCTCAGCCATTGGCCGCCCTGTTTTCCAAGACCGATTATCTGGATGCCGCCGGCCGGATCCTCGCGCGCTTCGACCGCGACCGGAACGGAGAATTCGATTTTGAAAATCTGCTCTTGGCATTGACGCCTGAAACATTGACCTTGCAGCAATTGAATGACCGGTTCGGGTATGCGGGCGGCGATCGGATCACGGATCCGTTTACGGGCCGCGAAGATTTGGTGATCACGGGTGCTTGGAGCAGAACGCTGGGCATCGACTTCAGCATCACGACCGCTCAGATTATCACCGAATACAACGTTTTGAATAACCGCGCGGCCGGCGTCAGGACTTCAACCATCAGCCGGCATGAAACGGCCGGCGGCGATGTCACCACCTCCTATACCGCGGCGCGCAACGTTTACTCCAAGAAGGGCGAGGAGATCAGCCAGTATGCCGACACCGATTATGCGGATTACCGCAATGCCGACGGTTCCCGCCGCTTCTTCGACGCCAACGGAAAAATGAAATTCGACGGCTTGCTCAAGGCCGTCATTGATGAAGCCCCGCGCGATGCGCAGGGCAATGCGCTGTCTTTTGATTTCAACGGCGACGGCGATACCACCGATGCCGGAGAGGCGACGCCGGCCGGCAGCGCCAGCCGCACCGTGGATGCTTTTGGCAATGTCACCGCCTCCTTCTCCCAATCGCTGGACGCCAGCCGCCGGAATTCACATAGGATCATTGCCGGCCGCGACGTGGTCGAGGCCACTTGGACGTTCATCAATTCCACCGGCGCGGACGGGAGCAAGACGCATGGCGTCAATTTCTTGGAGTCGGCTTTCAGCCGCGGAGAGAATCCAAAAGCCGGCTTCGTTCGATTCGGCGGCGTTCTGGTTCCGGTTCGCGATCTTTTGCGTTTTACAAATTATCTCAGCGATCCGGAGTTGAGGGCGCGGATTTTGGATGGCCAGGGCAATCTGCGCCGCGGATTGCTTTTGGCTGTCGCCGCGCGCACCCTGAGCATCTCCGCAAGCGATGCGCTGCTGGCAACAACCAATTCATCCATTACGCGCGACGTCTTTGGACAGGAAAGCCGGACGACTCAAGTTGAGTTGGGGCCGAATCAATCGCGTTACTGGATTTTTCATGGAAAGCCGCGCGAGGCATTTAACCAGACGCAAACCATCTTTGAAGATTCCCTGGGCAATCGCACGGCCACGGTCGCTTATCAGGTCAATTCCTACACGACCGGAAACGAAGCTCTCGACGCGGCCCAGGAAGATGCCGGCCTGAAAGCCGCGATTGTCCAGTTCTTGGCCAAACATGGCTTGGCAGGGGTCGCCCTTCCGAACGACATTGCCCGCTTGCCGGGGGAATTCTTTGAGGATGGCCGCATCCGCTCCGAGCTGCTCAAAGACGGCAAACTCCGCAAAGGCATCTTCAAGGGCGGAGTTTCTTACAGCGATACCGTTCAGGAGGATTTCTACAACACCACCACCGCCGGCGATGATTTCGTTGCAAAAAGCTACTCCGTCCAGTTCCTGACCTCCATCAACGGCAATCCCAGACCGCTGCTTTCCTGGTCGGTCTCTTACGCCGCCGGCCTGGTGGGAGATTCCCACACCGAAGCCGCGGGCCTGAGATTTACCTACTCGCGCGGCGGGGAAAATTCCGATCAAATTCTTCCGGGAGGCATCGGTTACTTCAACGAAGACAACACCGTTCGCAGCGCTTTCTTAACCGCGGCCGGCCGGTTCCGCCGCGGACTTCTGATTCGCGCAGAGTTGGATACGGCCTCCGGCGTTCAATTGAAACATCCGGACGCCATCCGCACGGAGCAGGTTGGACTCAACCAGATTTCCGGGGAAGACGCGCTGGGCTTCAGCTACACCGGCCGGCTGGTTTACCGGGACTTTATCATTGATCGCCTGGGCCGCACCCAGCAGTGGAAGTCGCAGGAGAAACGGCTCTACAAAGATCTTTTAGGTCTGGCATGGCGCGACACCGCCATTACGTTCCAGGCCGGACTCGACGGCACCGCCCGCGGGGCATTGAACGCCTACAATCTGCAAGGCCGGATCGTTGCTTCCGTCACGCGCACCCGGGACGAAGAGATTGATGAGCTGCGCGCCGACGGAAGCACGATCTACACCGGCATCTGGCGGGATACCACAACGACTTGGCAGGCGGGGCAACTGACGGTCGATCAAGAAGCCGTCGATCGCATCGATGCGCGGCTGGCCATCCTCAATGGGCAGTTGGCGCCGTCCATGGCCCGCATCAACGCCGTCGACGCCGCCCGGCAAGAGGCGATCAACCGCTATCGAAGCACGCTTGAGGATATTCAAAGAAGCCATTCGGCCGGTTTCCGGTTAACGGACGATGCCATCGATGACCTCGTCCGGCTCATGGAGCAAATCTATGACCGCAAGGCGCATGGAGACGAGGCGCAAGCCGCAGAGCTTTTGGAAGATCTCAACGAACGCATCAACACTGTTCTTCCGGAGGGAATTTCCCGGGGCGAAATACGGGCCGCCGTCAAGTCGATTACGGAGGACACGCTGCGTACGCTTGCCCCGCTGGCCAATGAAGTGGCGGCCAATCAATGGCAGCCGCTGTTGGACGAGAAAATGGAGCTTCTGGCCGAGCGCCGGCGCCTGATCGACAATCCATCCGGATTCGATCCGGACCGGGCGTTTGACGCCCAGGGGCGAATCGCCGGCTACCGGAATACGACGCGCCAAGTCATCCATCGCGTGCGCGCCGACGGTTTCTTGCCCAACGCCGATTGGTACCGCACCGGCGGCGAGCTCTACAACGGTGAAGCGCAGAGAATCGATACGACCATCACCGTTACCGTTCAGGGAATCCGTTATTGGGAGGAAGGGGATGTCGCGCCGCAAGCCGCGGAGGCGGACCGCGCGCTGCCGATTGAAGTCGGCAAGCAGCGCAGCTACATCGAAATCATCGAGAACGCGGACACCCCGGCTTTGGTCGTCAGGCAGGAGTACGCCAACGTCCGCTATTTCAATCCGGTTTATCTGAATGAACCGGAGCGGGGAACCGACCCGGTCTGGGCTTCCTACGACGTGCAATTGGCCAGCCAGCTCAGCACCTACGGCCAGCGGGGCGCTTACGATTTAAGACGCCAAGAAACTTATTTTGAAATTCACGATAGCTGGAGTTCCGACGCCGGCCGGCAAGGCAAGCTGAGCAATCGCAGCAGCGTGGATCATGAACGGCTCCAGGTCATGCGGCGCCTGGGCACCGATTACTTTGCGCCGGGTGGCGGCTTCAGCCAAGCGTTGGGCAAGGGAACCGTTGTTGGATATCGCGAAGAGCTGCTGCGCGACATGTCGCGCAAACCGGATTCTCCCAACGGCGGCCAATGGGTGGACATCGATCCCAAATTCAGAAATTATTACGAATATCGCCGCATCACCATCGCCGACTTCGATCAGTACGGCCGCGCGACGGATCAAGCTACCCGCATCGATCGCCAACTGGACAAATATAAAAAGAACGGCGATCTGATCCGGCGCAATGTCCGAGAAGATTCCCTGCACCACGAATTCGCCATCCGTTACGAATCGACCTTGAACGAACTGAAGGTCTTCTCCGTCACCCAGACCCGCGATTTCGAGGACAACAAGTCCACCACGTATCTCGGCGTCGACAAGCGAGGCACGCGCCGGCCCTGGTTTGACGATCAAGGCCGCATGGTCATGTGGACCGATCGCACCTATGAAAACTGGAGAGACAATCCGGACGGCTGGCGCAGCGGCGGGGACGTCAACTGGACGGGTGGCGCGGCCGTCGTCGAATTCTCCAGCACCGGCTCCGGCGAGCATTTCAAAATTTGGGGCAAATGGGAGCTGCTCTTTGCCCAACAGTTCAACGATTGGGGCGTCGCGTTCCTCAGCCAGGCCAGATTCCGCGGCATCCAAGCGCAGCATGGCGGCGTGGAAGATTTCTTCGGCCACGGCTGGATGAATCCGGTCCGCCGGGGCTTGGGCGAATGGTGGCTGCGCGTCCAGGAGCAGAACGAGGGGCACAACCGCCGTGAATTCTACAGCGGCAAGGACGGCGTCGGCGGGGCGCGCGGAACAATCTACGATCGTTTCGGCCGTATCCTCTTGATGCGCGTCTCCGGCTATGCGGTGGTGGGAGAGTTGGGAAAAACCTTCTCGGTGGTGGAGACGGCCTCGTTGGGCATCCTCGGCTGCAC
>JACQQZ010000051.1 GCA_016206755.1 Candidatus Omnitrophota bacterium | reverse complement strand
TAGCGAACAAAGTTCGATCCGATAAAACCGGCCCCGCCCGTCACCAGCAATCGCCGAGGGCTCATGCGTTGCGGAGGGTGTCCTTGGCCACCCAATTGCTGGCCCTGAGCAGCGACTCGAATGTCCCGCAGTCCGTCCACCATCCCGGCAGGAGATCGTAGGTCATCTGCCCCATCTCAATGTAGCGGTTGTTGACGTCCGTGATTTCCAATTCACCGCGGCGGGATGGCTTGAGCGTTCGAGCGATGTCAAAAACCTGGGCATCGTACATGTAAATGCCGGTGACGCTGAGATTGGATTTGGGGCGTTTCGGTTTCTCTTGAATTTCAACGACGCGGTTGTTGCGCACCAGGGCCACGCCGAATCGCTCCGGATCCGGGACCGCTTTCAGAAGGATCTTGGCCCCGGATTCCTGTTATCGGAATTTGTCCGCAAAGGGCCGAATCGACTTTTGAAAGATGTTGTCCCCCAAAATGACGGCGATCTGTTTTCCATCCGCAAAATGTTCCGCCAGCTGCAGCGCGGCGGCAATTCCGCCCTCGCCTTTCTGGTAGGTGTAGTTGATGTGCTTGAGGCCAAAACCGGCCCCGTTGCCCAGCAACCGCAAGAACTCCCCCGCGCTGTTGCCGCCGGCCACGATTAAGATGTCGTTGATGCCGGCATCGACCAGCGTTTGAAGGGGGTAGTAGATCATCGGCCGGTCGTACACCGGCAGGAGGTGCTTGTTGGTGATGTGGGTCAGCGGCGCCAGCCGCGTCCCCAATCCGCCGGCCAAAATGACGCCCTTCATGGCCGGCCTTGCCCCATGCCGACGTATTCAAATCCGTGGCGCCGCACCACGGCAGCATCCAGGAAGTTGCGGCCGTCGACGACAATCGGGTGCTCCATCATCCGGTGGACTTTTTTCCAGTCCACTTTTTGGAACTGAGGCCATTCCGTCAGCAGCACCAAGCAATCGCTGCCCTTGGCCGCCCGATACGGATCGGAACAAAAAACGGTTCCGTTGAGACAGCGCCTTGCCTCGCCCATGGCTTCCGGATCGTACGCTCTGACTTTCGCCCCCGCGGCCGACAATCGCCCAATGACGTCGATGGAGGGTGCCAGGCGCATGTCATCGGTGTGCGGCTTGAAAGAGAGCCCCCACACTGCGATCGTCTTTTGTTTGAGATTCCAGAGGCGCTCCTCGATCTTTTTGACCAGGATGGCGCGTTGCTCCTCATTGATCCGGGCCACCTCTTTGAGAAGCCGGAAATCGACGCCGAGCTTGTCCGCGATGTGGATAAAGGCCTCGATGTCCTTCGGAAGACAAAACCCACCGAACCCGATCCCGGCATCCAGGAAAAATTTTCCAATGCGCCTGTCCAACCCCATCCCCTCCGCGACCTTTTCCACATCCGCGCCGACCCGGTCGCACACTTGGGCCACGGCGTTGATGAAGGAAATTTTCGCCGCCAAAAAAGAGTTGGAGGCGTGCTTGATCAGCTCGGCGCTGGCAATGTCGGTCACCACGGTAGGCGCCTTGAGCGGTTGATAGACTTGAAGTAATTTTTTGCGGGCCGCGTCGCTTTCCACGCCGATGACGATGCGGTCCGGGTTGAGAAAATCATGAACCCCGGTTCCCTCGCGCAAAAATTCAGGGTTGGAGGCCACATCAAACGGAACCTTGGTTTTGAGGTTCATGGCGATCGTGCGGCGCAGCCACTTCCCGGTTTCGACGGGAACGGTTGATTTCTCGACGATGATCCGATAGGAGGTCATGGCCCGGGCGATGTCCCGGCAAACACCTTCGACGTACGTTAAATCGGCCTCCCCGTTGGCTTTCGGAGGCGTGCCGACTGCGATAAAAATGACTTCGCCGAACCGTACGCCGTCGACCAGGCGGGCCGAGAAACGCAAGCGGCCGGATTTGGCGTGTTTTCGGACCAGGGCTTCCAATCCCGGCTCGTAGTAAGGCATGACGTTGCGCTTGAGACGGGCGATGCGTTTGGCGTCGTTGTCCACGCAGATCACCCGGTGCCCCATTTGCGCAAAGCAAGCGCCCGTCACCAGCCCCACATGCCCCGCCCCAACAACAGACAAGTTCATACTCGACTCCATGTTATGCCGTGTGAAAAAAAGAGATTCTTCCGAGGGATCGCCAGAGCAAATAAGGAATCATTATACGGTAGAAGAGAAGACGGCACAACCGTCATTTAACCGGTGTCATGCGTCAGCGATGATCCGAGTTATCCATTCGCGAAGCGTTCTTTAGTCTGCTGCGGCTAGGCCCTTTCAAACGCAGATTCTATGCTGCGCACATTCAAGAGTTCCCGTTCGCGTTACGAACGCTGAATTTTTCGGAGATGAAATGGTCAACAATCAGCCGGGGACACTTGATCGGCCAGCCGGTCCCAAACTGGCGCGTCCCCCTGTTTCCCTTTTTCCCTTTTTTAAAGGAGTTGCAGAAATTTATCTCGAGCCAGGTGAGCGTCTCGAAGGAGTGCGCCGAGCAGGCCTCTGCCCAACTCCTTGTGGTCGGGGATTGAGAGCGTGGCTTCTTCCCCTTCTTTGGTGAGAATCATATGACTGCCACGCCATCGAACGAGATGCCAACCGGCTCTCTGAAATGCCCTGGCTGCCTCGCGGCCGGATACGACAGGCAGCCGGCTCACTGCTAGACGGCTATTCGAATGAGCTCGGCGCGATGGCGGCGTCCCATGCGCTTCGCCTGCTCATTGAGGACTTCCAAACAACCGAAAACGGCTTCTCGGATATTCTCCAAAGCTTCCCGCTTGGTTTTCCCCTGCGAATGACAGCCCTTAATTGCAGGGCAAGAAGCCACATAGTAGCCATCTTCATCTTTTTGCAGAACAACTTCCAGTCTCATTCTCCACCTCGCGTTATTCGCTGACCACAATCATACCATAATCCAAATAACCCAAAGCCCCTGGTCTTTGGAACGGGAACAATGTCGGCGCGGGAAACCGGGAGCCATTCTCCATCTCCCATGCGAAGCCAATACTTGCTTCCGACCACAACATTTGCCTCGGTACTCCTGTTGAAAAACCGGAACTATGCCACTCACCCGGCGAACAAGGCGCGGCGGGTCCCCAGCTTGGGCCGGTTGTAGCTGCGCTCGAACTCCAGCGGTTGTTCGGGATAGGCCTTCAAACGAAACAGCAGCAGGACCACGTTGCCATCGGCGCGATCATGATTGAAGATCAGCTCGACGGTCCACTCATGAAGGTCGCGGCGGATGCGCAGCTCCGTTTCCGCAGGACGGTTGATGAATTTTGAGCCGTCCGATAAAACTTTTTTAAAATCCGCGCGTTCGTACAATCCAATGCGCCATTTCTTTCCGATGTTGGAGACGATTTCTGCGGTTCCCTGAGAGCTGATGTCTCTTTGCCATCGCCATCCCAATCCCACCGCCCAAGGGAACTCCCAATCGCTGTTGTTGCGCCGGTCGAACCCCTTGGCGGTGCCCACATCGGATGCGTTGTAAGCCGCCCCGGGGCCGGCAACGACATCCATGTTGGTGGATTGCAACCGCCGTTGGTGGGTCTCGAAGATGCTGTCGGTTTCAAACAGCAGCCAGGAGTACGGCCGCGCTTCGAAATCGCTGGAAATGTTTGCCAGCTGCCCCCCCGAATCCCGCTCGCCTTTGAATGTGTAATCGGTGCTCAGAACCCACCGGGCCAAATCAACAGACTGAAGCTTTCCGCCCACATTCCGCTTGGTTTGGAGTTTTTGTTCCAACGAAGGCGCGAGCACGTTGAGCTTGGCCAGGGAATCCACGCCGTCAAACTGCATGATCTGCTCAGCCGGAATCGTCGGATCGGGGCGGTAACGGTACCCCAGGCCGGGTGTGATGACATGACGGACGCGATGCAAATCCAGGCTGTAGGCGTCGGTCTCCAATTCAAAAATCCGGAAGAATTTGGTGGTGACGTCAAAACCGGTTTCCATCAATCCCCGGAATCCCGGTTCGTCGCTTAAGCCCAGCTTGGAGTAAGCCGTTTGGCGCGTATTGACCAGCGGGGTCACGCTCAGGAAACGCAGCAGCTTGACTTGATAGGAAACCTGTTGCAGCGTGTCGAATCGCCGAACGTGATCGTCGATGCCCCGGTGAGCCGGTTTTCGTTTGAAGGCATTGAAAGAGTTGCTGCTCTGGTAATACCAGCTGCCGCCGAACCGGTCGTAGTGGATCTCTTCCGGCTCATCCTCCAATCCGGGAACGATCATCCTCCAGGGACGTTTCCAATCCACGGAAGTGGGGCGAACGTCATACACCACCTCGGGCAGCTGCTCGATCTCCGATTCAAAACGATTCACGCGCTTGCGCGCAACAAAGCTGGCGGAGAAGCGGGGGCTGGAACGCAGGATTTGAAGGTACGATTTCGGATGAATGTCTTCTTCAAATTCACGCTCGAAGAATTCTTGCAAGAAACGGTCGTCTTTGGCCTGATGGTATTCAAGTACGGCGGTGGTGTCGCGGTCAATTTCCCAGCGGTGTCTGAGCTGGACTCGATACCGCTCCCGCTCCACGGTGGGGGCCTTGTCCTCTGCGAACAGGAGGTGCTCCCGGCCCAATCGACGTTCGTCGGTATAGTAGGTTCTCAAAATACCTTGATTTTCTTCGGTAAATTTGTACCGCGTGTCGACACCATAGGCCACGTCCAGCCGTTCACGAAAATCGACATTCACTTTGCCTTGGACATTCTCATGAAGATAGTAACGCCAGGAGGTGAGCAAAAATGCGCCCCACTCTTTGCTGGTGCCCGGAGTCAGCGTCACTCTGGGGCGCCGGTCATTCAGGGGGTGCGTGTAAGAAACCAGGAAAGCGACCGGGACCGGCCCCACAAAAACAGTTGCGTTCTTGACCAGCACCCGGTCGCCCGGGATAATGCGCATCTGGCGGGATTGGAGCCGAAAGTGCGGTTCTTCAAAATCACAGCTGGTCAGATAACCTTCCCGGACCACCATGCCGTCATCCGAAACTTTATCGAGACGGTCGGAACCGCTGTACCAGGGCAGCGTCGTGCCTTCGGCATGGATGATCGTTCCTTTGCGCGTTTCAAAATTGTAGAGGATCTCCTCTCCCTCCAACAGCGCGCCCGGCTGTTCCACGCGCACATGACCGCTCAAAAATACATCTTGGGTGGCGAGGTAGACGACGGCGCGATCACATTTCAAAACGGTGTCCTGGTAGGTGGTCACGACGTGCCCGGTTCCGACGACGATGCGATCGTACTCGCGGTATTCCACCCGATCGCCGTCCACCACGATTTCTGTGACGGCTTTCCCCGGATCCAGCGAAATCCCGCCCGCCATCGCCGATTCTTTGGAAGCTTCCTGCTCCGGCAATGTTTCCCGGGCAGGAGGGGTTTCCGCTTGGGCCGGCGCGGCGGGCCCCAAGCAAACCATTCCGATTAGCCAGGCGGCGGGGAGGAGGCGTTGCATCAACTCAAATGGATGCGGCCGGTTTCTTGGACGTTGCTTTCAACGGACGCTGTTCCCAGTCTTTCAAGAAACGGGCCTGCCCGATGTCCGTCAACGGATGCTTCATCAGTTTTTCCAAGACGTCAAAAGGAAGCGTGACGACATCCGCCCCGATGCGGGCGGCTTCCAACACGTGGATCGGGTGGCGGACGCTGGCCACCAAAATCTCCGTCTTGAAATGATAGTTGCCGTAAATTGTTTTGATGTCGCGGATGAGGTTCATGCCGTCTTCACCGACGTCATCCAGACGTCCCACAAACGGACTGATGAAGGTTGCCCCGGCTTTGGCCGCCATCCATGCCTGCAACGCCGTAAAGCACAGCGTCACGTTGACCCGGATCCCTTCTTCGTGGAGTCGCTGGCAAGCGATCAGGCCGTTTTTAATCAACGGAACCTTGACGACCACGTTCGGATGAATTTCAGAAAGCTCCCTGCCCTCGCGGACCATCTCTTCGGAGGTGGCGGTCACGCACTCGGCGCTGACGGGACCGTCCACCCACTCGCAGATTTGGCGGATGCGCCGGCGATACTCCTCCGCGTCTTGGATGTTTTCCTTGGCCATCAGCGAAGGATTGGTGGTGACGCCATCCAGAAGACCCAGCGATTGCGCTTCTTTAATTTGAGCCAAATTGGCCGTATCCAAAAAAATCTTCATCGATCTCCTCCGACCTCCTTGGATGATTCGGGTGACAAGACCATGGCCGCAGCGCCGATCAACCCCGCCTGAGCTCCCCACCGGGCCGGAACAATCTGAACGTTTGCAGGTCCGCGCATGGCGCGCGCGCGAACCATCCTGCGAATGGGACGAAATAAAAATGGGCCCGCCTGCGCGACCCCGCCTCCGATGACGATGCGTTCCGGATTAAAGACATTGACCACAGCGGTCAGCGCCAATCCAACATGCTGCCCGACTTCATTCCAGACGCGCAACGCAACGGCATCTTTGCGGCGGGCGGCTTCCGTTAAAATTCGAGGGGTGAGATGCTTGACGTTTCCTCCGACCATTTTCCACAGCGGGCCGCTTTTTCGCCGGCGCAGATAGCGCGCGGCCCGCAAAACGATTTCGCGGTTTCCAACAGAGCGCTCCAGGCAGGCGCGCCCGCCGCAAGGACACGGTGGGCCTTCCAATGCCAATGGCGTGTGCCCGATTTCACCGGCGCTAAAAGTCCATCCCCGGTACAGGCGGCCGCCGATGATCCATCCTCCCCCCACGCCGGTTCCCAGCATCATGCAAAAAAGAGACGCCGCCCCGCGGCCTGCCCCCCAACGATACTCGCCCCAAGCCATCGCCTTGACGTCATTGTCAACGCGGACGGGCAATCGAAATTGCCGCTGCAGCAAATCCTTCAGGTGAACTTCCCTCCAGCGCGGCATGTTGACCAGGTACTGCACGACACCTTCATGATCCACCGGGCCGGGCACGCCCACGCCGATGCCCGCGATCCGTTGTTTTTCGGGCAAACCTTTTTTGAGATCGTTGAGCGTGGCGCTGAGCGTTTTGACAAACGGGGCGACGGCGGTGTCCCGCCCGGTCGGAATGACGGCGGAACGAAAAATACGCTGGCGGGCATCGATGAGCGCGATTTTAGCGGAAGTTCCTCCGACATCGACGGCCAAAGCAGACGCTGGACGGGTCATCAGTGTTTCATCATACCACAACTCGGAGATCTAAACCCCGAACACGCAGACGCGATTTCGCCCTTCCATTTTGGCTTTGTACATCGCCGCGTCGGCGTGCTCAATCAGCTCCGTGGCATCTGCGGCGTCGCGCGGCAAAGCCGACACCCCGATGGAAACCGTGATGGAAAGGTGCTCATCGTAGGCCCGAAACCCGGCGTTTTGAACCGCTTGCCGGATGCGCCCTGCGGCCATTTGCGCTTGAGCCGTGTCCGCTTCCGGCAACCCCAAACCAAATTCTTCTCCGCCGTAACGTCCCAGCAAATCGACGTCGCGGACCTGGGTCCTCAAGAGCGCGGCCAGCTCCCTTAAGACGGCATCGCCCACCAAGTGCCCGTGGCGGTCGTTGATTTCCTTGAAGCGATCGATGTCCACCATGAGGAATGACAGGGGAAGCTCCTGGCGCGCGGCCCGCGCGGCCTCTTCCTGCAGACGCATCACAAAATGCCTTCTCACCAAAAGCCCCGTGAGCCCATCGCGAATGGCCAGCTCTTGAACGCGCTCGTACAAGCGGATGCGGCGAACCGCCAACGCGAATTGACTGACCAGAATCCCGCACCGGTCCAAATCTTCAGGCATCAGATCTTTCACGACCAAAAAACCGTGAAGCCGGTCTTCCATTCTGAGCGGAAACGCGGTGGCGGTTTTTAAATCAGGGGGGATATCGAGCGTGGCCGTATCCGCAACACCGACCATCGGCCAAGCCGACCAGACCGCCCCATGCGGCAACATTCGATCCAACAACCATCGATCGGAGGATTGAACGGCAATTTCACGAGCCCCTGCCTGACGCAGCTCCAGGACGCGCTCCAATACAGAGGACGCGGCA
Source organism: Candidatus Omnitrophota bacterium (assembly GCA_016206755.1). Classification (GTDB taxonomy): domain Bacteria; phylum Omnitrophota; class Gorgyraeia; order 1-14-0-20-64-10; family JACQQZ01; genus JACQQZ01. The sequence goes on along the minus strand of JACQQZ010000051.1, from coordinate 8,012 downwards.
GGATCAAGAGAGATAAAACAGAGACGAAAAGCGGCTCGGGGAAATGTTGCGATGAGAATGTCCGAGAGATTTCGGACGGCTTCATTTCTATCCAATGTGAACAAGAGCTGCTTGGTCAATTCATAAAGTCCCGCCAAGCGGGCGAGCGTCTCTTCCAGGGATTTGTTTTCCTGTCCCGTGGCCTGCTGATGCCGGTGCAGGGCACGTTCTTTTTCAATCAGGGCAAGACGTTTCCGGACCCAGCGTTTTTGAAGCTCGAGGTTTTGATGAGCGGAGAAAGCGACGGCGAGAACCAATGCAACGTTGGCCGGCGCAAGCTGGATCAAGAACCCCGGCAGCGGCCGGATCAGCGACAGTCCCGCCAACAGGAGATTGCATGCAACCACGGCCAAGAGATTCCAAAGCCCATCGGCCCGATAACCGATCGCCAGAACGATCCAAGCACTCATCGGCCAAAAGAGAAGCCCCCACCGGGCCGGAAGAAATGCAACCGCGACGGCCAACAAGCACAGGGCCGGCAGGCCCATCCAAAAAATTACCGGCGGGCGCGTCAGCCGAAACATACTTGGTTGCGTCCTCTCTCTTTGGCTTGGTACAAGCGCCGATCTGCCGTCTCCAAGAGCCGCTCCCGGTGGATTCCATCCTGAGGAAACGTTGCCACCCCGATGGAAACGGTCAGTTTCGCCTTTCCTTGGCGTAAAACAATTTCTTTGGCTTCAATCGTGGCGCGAATGAGCTCGGCGTGACGGATGGCTTCGGCCATATCCACCCCGCTGAGCAGGACGGCGAACTCTTCTCCGCCGTAACGCGCCAACAACTCGCCGGAAGAATGGCACTGGCGCAAGGTCTGAGCCATGGTGCGCAGCAACTTGTCTCCGGCGGGATGGCCGTAGGTGTCGTTGTAACATTTGAAGCGGTCCAAGTCGATCAGAAGAACGGAGGCAGGCTGATTGCGCAACCGCGCGCGCGCCAATTCTTCCTCCAAGCGTTCGTGAAAATACCGGTGGACTGCCAAGCCGGTCAGATCATCCGTGACCGCCAACTCCGCGGTTCGCTGGTACAACCGGACGTTTTCAACGGCCATGGCGCTCACATCCGCCACGATGTCCAAAAGCCGCAAATCTTCCGGTGTAAAAGCATCCGGCGCTGAGCTTTCGACCCTCAAAAGCCCGAGGACGCGCTGGGCGCTGATCAGCGGCACGATGAGAATCGCCCCCGTCAATCGCTCGCCCTCTGCGGCCTCCCGGGGAAATCGAAAGTCTTTGGTGACGTCCCGCACCAGCAGCGGCTGGCCCTGCCGGAACGCCCATTGGTCGTAGAGGTCGCCGGTCTTGCGCTTGATGGTTCCGGGGGGTTCGCTTTTCCAGAAAACAGCCCGCAACGCCAAATCGTGGTGGGGAATTTCCACCAGATAGACCATGCTGACGTCGGCATGGTCCAGCACCGACAGCGACTGGCGCGCCACGGAAGTCAGCAATCCGTCCAAGCTGGACGCCTGCGCGCCCAAAGCATCCATCACCACCCGCAACGCGGCGTAACGCTGCAAGCGTTTCCGAAGCAGCTTGCCGGATAGCTCCAAGTGCCCGACCGATTCTTCCAAAGCGTTGACGGTTTCCAGCGTCTCTTCGTAGCGATCTTGAGAAGCCAGCTCCAAAGTTTTGAGGCGCGCCTGCCCCCAAACAATCAGCAGGCCGGCGCCCGCAAGCGCCCCCCACCACAAAACGAGCAGATCCCAACGCCCCAGCGTGAGGGCCGGATGAATCATGCCGACTCCCAGCAGAAGAAGTGCGACGGCATTTCCGACGGGTCCAGAGGCGGTGCTGGCCAGCACCAGGACAGCGGCGGCCAAAGGGATCAGAAAAAAGAAAAGATCTAAAATCCGGCTGGAAAGAAAGTGAAGGGATGCTGCGAGAAGGAGCAAGGCGACCCATTTCGCCGCCGGGGCAACACGGGGTTGGTCTGTCATTCCGACTCCCGACGCGTCAAAAGCCGTCATGACAACGGCGTTTAAATCAACGACACTTCGGTCTCGAGATCAAAAACGTGGATTTTGGACATGTCAAACACAAGGTCCATGTCCTGATTGACCGATGGCCGGTCATGAGAACCGACGCGCGCAACCATTTGATGGCGGCCCGCCAGCAAATGCAGGTAAACCTCGGAACCCATCGGCTCCACCACTTCCACAGTGGCAGGAACCGTATTCTCCGGCGGGGCGTATTGAACAAAAAGCTTGTCGTAAATGTCTTCCGGTCGAATGCCGACGGTCACTTCCTTGCCCTCATGTCCGGAAATCCTGGGAATCATCTCATCGACGATTTTCACTTTAAACTGCCCTTCGTCGAAATAGAATTTCCCGTTTTTCCGGATGATCCGGCAGGTCAAAAAGTTCATCGGGGGCGAACCCATAAATCCGGCCACAAATCTGTTGGCGGGCCGGTCATAGATGGTGGTCGGATCTGCGCATTGATGGATGAGCCCTTTGTTCATCACGGCAATGCGGTTGCCCAGCGTCATCGCTTCGGTTTGATCGTGCGTCACGTAGATCATGGTGGACTGCAGGCGCAGGTGAAGCTTGTTGAGCTCTGTGCGCATGAGGACGCGCAGTTTGGCATCCAAATTCGAGAGCGGTTCGTCAAACAAGAAAACGAGGGGCTTGCGAACAATGGCCCGGCCCACGGCAACGCGCTGGCGTTCGCCGCCGGAGAGCTCTTTCGGCTTGCGGCCCAACAGATGCTTGATGCCCAGAATCTCGGCGGCATCTTGCACGCGGTTGACGATTTCGAGGCGGGGGTAGCCGCGCAGCTTCAAGCCGAACGCCATGTTGTCCAGCACGGTCATGTGCGGATAGAGGGCGTAGCTTTGGAAAACCATGGCGATGTCGCGGTCTTTTGCAGGAACTTCATTGACCAGGCGGTCGGCGATGTAAATCTCGCCTTCGGAAATTTCTTCCAAACCGGCCACCATCCGCAAGGTGGTGGATTTTCCGCAACCGGAGGGACCGACCAACACCATGAATTCTTTGTGCTCGATCCCGATGTTGACCCGGTCAACCGCTTTAATATCTCCTGCGTAAATTTTCGAAACATCGTGCAAGCTGACTTGAGCCATTCGTTTCGTGCTCCAGATTATATCAAGGGGTTAGGTATTCAAGCAATTGGAAAAGGGTGCTCTTCATCTGAGTCCGATGGACAATTTTGTCAATCATGCCGTGATCCAGAAGGAACTCGGAGCGCTGGAACCCCTCCGGCAGGCGCTGGCGAATGGTTTGCTCGATGACGCGAGGCCCGGTAAATCCAAGCAGCGCGCGCGGTTCGGCAAGGATGACGTCCCCCAGCGAAGCATAGCTGGCCATGACCCCGGCCATGGTCGGGTCTGTCAGCACGGAAATAAATGGAAGCCCCGCCGCGTGCAACTTACCCAGCGCCGCGGAAGTTTTTGCCATCTGCATCAGCGAAAACATCCCTTCGTACATCCGCGCCCCGCCTCCCGAACCGGAGACGATGATCGCCGGGATCCTGGCTTTTATGGCACGCTCGATCCCGCGGGTAATTTTTTCTCCAACGACCGAGCCCATCGATCCCATGATGAATCGGGAATCGGTCACGCCAAAAATTACCCTGTGCCCTTCGATCTTCCCTTCCCCCGTCACCGCAGCTTCTGAGAGCCCTGTGGAGGCCATGTCCTGCTGCAGTTTCTCCTTGTAGGTTTTGGGGCCTGTAAACTCCAGGGGATCCAGCGAGCGCAAATCTTCGTCAAAATGCTTGAACGTTCCCGGATCGATGATTTGCTGGATGCGTTCGGCGGAGGTCAGAGAGAAATGGTACTGGCACTTCGGACAAACCTTGAAGTTCTCTTCCAGGGTCTTGTTGTAGATGATTTCGCCGCAATCTTCACACTTGGTCCACAAACCGCTGGGGATCTCGCGCTTGCGGGCGACGCGGACCACGGTGTAGCGCGGTTTTCCGAAGATGGCCATCTCAGCTCTCCCCGATATCCCCGGTACCATTTCCGGGAGTGCCGGGTTCGGCTGACATAACAAGAGTCCCAGTTCCGAACCCGGCACTCCCGGAAATGGTACCGCTGTGGCGGCCGGAATGGCGCAAACGATGAACGACCAGACCGGCCAACGGCTTGGGAACAAAGGAGGTGCTCTTTTGGGGCAAGCGCTTGCCGAGGCGCACGCACTCGATGATCTGATTGAAAGTCGGGGCCTGGGTGTACCAGGCCAGCTTGCCTTGGCCACCCCTCACCCAGTCGGAGGCCTGTTTCCATTCGTGGGTGTAGGCGATGCGCAGATGCTGTTCGTTTTCTGTTTTTGCCAAATGCCGCGGCACGATGATCCCGTGCAAAAGCTCGACGTCCAGCCGGATGCCTTCCGGAAACGGCGGCTCTTGCGCAATCACGGCATAGCCCTCGCTGCGCGTGGCGCAGCCCAAGGCAATTTTCCCGGCCCTGGACAACCGTTCGACCTCGCGAATCATCGCCGGCTCATCCGGCACGGCAATAAAATTCAATCCGGCGCCTGCGAGCGCCTTGAGATTTTCCAGCCCCAGCGTGTCCAGCCCGTCAAACACGCGGTGCGTCGGCAGCAGGCCCGGGTCCTGGTCGCTGAAGCCGGCGACGTCGATCAGCATGAAATTGGCCGGGTGGTTCGAATGAAATTGAGGGGCGGAGCGCTTCAGCAGGTCCCGGTACTGCACCGCCACTTCATAGCGGTGATGCCCATCGGCAATCAGCATCGCTTTGGTTTCCAGGGCGGTTTGCAGGCGATGCATGAAACCGGGCTGCGCGACGCGCCACACCTCATGCCGTATGCCTTCATGGTTGACCGACATCAGCGGCGGCCCTGCGACCTTCGACAGCAGCGATTGATACTTTTGGTCGGAATCGTCGACCAAACCGAAGATGGGGCTTAAGTTTGCCTGAACGGCAGCCATCAGATGAAGACGGTCCTGCTTGGGCCCCGCATAGGTGTTTTCGTGTGGAAAGATGGAGGAATCGCCCAACCGGATCAGCCCCAGGATGCCCCAGCGATCAAACACCTTGTCCTTCCCCTCCGCATTCACGGAAAAACGCTGCCGGTATGGGTACAACGCCGGACGCGCATCCATGCGCAAAATGCCTTCTTGAAACCAATCGCTGAACAGCTCTCGCGCCCGGCTGTAGCGGTCTTGCCCCGGCCGGTCCGTCTTGCGGGTCTTGCCGTAGACAATGCGGATAAAGTTGTAGGTGGATTTTTTGTAAAGGGCCTCTTGCCCTTGGGGGGAAATGACATCGTAAGGGGGGCTGACAACGCGATCCAGCGCAGGGGCTTTTTCGGAAGAATAGCGAATGGCGCGGAAGGGGAAAATGGCCGGCATACGGAGCCCCTATCGAGACCTCGCATCCCATGCATAGAGAAGCAATCCCGCCGTTCCTGCCAGGGCGTCGGTCATCAAATCCGCGAGATCGCTGCGGCGCGTTGGGATAAACTTCTGATAAAATTCATCCAAGAGTCCTGTCCCCACCAAGATCAGCATCAATGCGGCCAGCCGCTTGCCCCCCCAAGACCACCCTCGCAATGTTGCGGCGCGCTGGACCAGGCAACCGTAAACCCAGTACTCCGCGGTATGAAATATTTTGTCCAGATGGGGAATCGGGGGGTACATGCCTGGGGTAATCCGTATGGAAGAAGCCCAGAAAATAAACGCCACCCAACCACCGGCCGGCAGCCAGGCCGCCGCGAAAGAAACGGGCGGCTGAAAGGCGCTCTTAGTCTTTTTTACCGGATTTTGCATCTTTGCCCGTTGAATTGGATTTCTTCTGATCCGATTCCGCACGGGCTTTGTAGCCGGGTTTCCGGTAATCGGTAATGTAAAAGCCGGATCCTTTAAAGAGAAGCCCTGCCCCGGCCCCGATCAGCCGGCGAGCACTGTTTTTACCACATCGGGCGCATTTGCGCAATGGCTTGGCCGTCATGGACTGCAGGACTTCAAAACGCTTGCGGCAAGAAGAGCACCTGTATTCGTAGGTTGGCATCGCTTACCTGATCCATCTTTTGATGCGCTCAAGAAATGAATGCACTTGGGGGGTATCCTGCGGGCGCGACTCGCGGTCAAATTGCTCCAGAATCCTGCGCCCGGCGGGGGTCAAATGCGCCGGGGTCTCCACCACCACGCGCACCATCTGATCTCCCAGGCCCCCCGAACGCAAAGCCGGCAAACCTTTTCCCCGCAGCCGGAATACCTTGCCGGTTTGCGTTCCAGGCGGAATTTTGATCATCACTCTGCCTTCCAGAGTCGGCACTTCAATTTCCCCGCCCAATGCAACTTTTTGGAAAGTCACAGGGGCATCGCCGAAGAGATCGGCCCCGTGCCGCTGAAAATATTCGTGCGGCTGGACAGAGACGGATACGAAAAGATCCCCGCGAGAACCTCCCCGCACGCCGCCTTCCCCCTCCCCCTGCAGGCGAAGACGCATGCCATCCTCGATTCCAGGGGGAATTTTCAGATGCACCGTCTTCTTCTGTTGAACGCGGCCGCCGCCCCGGCAATTGGGGCAGGGCTGCGTGACCATGGACCCTTCCCCGCGGCATTTCGGACAGGTGGAAGCCATGGTAAAAAATCCTTGCGAAATGCGAACCTGTCCTTGCCCCTGACACTGCGGACAGGTTTGGCGCTTGCTGCCCGGCTTTGCCCCTTCCCCGCGGCAGACATCGCACGTTTCCATCCGCAGAAATTCCAATGGACGCTCAGTCCCGGTGAGCACTTCTTTTAAGGTGATTCGGACGCGGTATTCAAGATCCGAGCCGGCATGGGCGGCCTGCGCGCGGGATCGCCCGCCTCCGAAAGCTCCGCCCAGATTCACCCCGAAGATATCCTCCAAGCCCCCGAAGAGATCGGAGATGTCTTGATAATGGGTGAAGTCATTCCAGGTAAAGCTGCCTTCACGGAACGCTCCCGAAACTCCTTCATGCCCGTGCTGGTCATACGCAGCGCGCTTTTGGGGATCTTCCAAAACTTCATACGCTTCGGAAAGCTCTTTGAACTTTTCTTCAGCTTCTTTCCGGTTGTCCGGATTGCGGTCCGGGTGGTGCTTGAGGGCAAGCGTCCGGTACGCCTTTTTAATCTCATCGGCAGTCGCCGAGCGCGGCACACCCAAAACCTCGTAATAATCCCGCTTAAGATTTCTTTTTGTCATCGTCCACGCGGTATTCAGCGTCCACCACGTCCTCCGGCTTGCCTCCATCCGGTTGAGGCGCCCCTTGAGGTTCCGGCCCGGACTGCGCTTGCCGGTGCTGTTCGGCCTGCGGACCTCCGGCAGAAGCCGCCCCGCCTTTATTGGCAGAGGCCTTATAGACCTCTTCGGCCAATTTGTGCGAAACCTGAGTCAGGCCTTCGATCGCTTTCTGAATGGCCTGAGTCTGCCTGCCTTTGAGCGCTTCCTTGAGAATGCCGATCTGCCGTTCAATGTTCAGCCGCTCATCGGCGGGAACCTTGTCGCCGTAATCCTTCAGCGATTTTTCGGTGCCGTACAGCAGGGCATCCGCTTGATTGCGGACCTCCACCTCTTCTTTGAGCTTGGCATCTTCGCTCGAGAAGCGCTCGGCTTCTTTGACCATTTTGTCGATTTCCTCTTTCGACAATTTGTGGGGCGCCGTAATTTTGATGCTCTGCTCTTTGCCGGTGCCCAAATCTTTGGCGCTGACATGAACGATGCCATTGGCATCAATGTCGAACGCCACCTCGATTTGAGGAACGCCGCGTGGAGCCGGCGGGATGTCCGCCAAATCGAAACGTCCCAGCTCCACATTGTCCTGCGCCATCTGCCGCTCTCCCTGGAGCACGCGGACGGTGACAGCCGGTTGGTTGTCGCTGGCGGTCGAAAAAACTTGCGCCTTGCGGGTCGGAATCGTCGTATTGCGCTCGATCAGCTTGGTGGAAACTCCCCCCAGGGTCTCGATGCCCAACGACAGAGGCGTGACATCCAGCAAAAGAACGTCTTTGACCTCTCCCTTGAGAACCGCCGCC
>JACQQZ010000050.1 GCA_016206755.1 Candidatus Omnitrophota bacterium | reverse complement strand
TGTGGAAGCGCACCGGCCGCGATGTGCTGATGGGGCAGGAGATGATCCGTTTTAAGGATCGCCACGGCAAGGAAATCGCCCTGGGCCCCACCCACGAGGAAGTGATCACCAACCTCGTCGCCGGAGAGCTGCGCAGTTACCGGCAGCTGCCCGTCAATCTCTATCAAATTCAGAGCAAATTCCGCGACGAGCCGCGTCCCCGTTTTGGCGTGATCCGCTCCAGCGAATTCATCATGAAAGACGCCTACAGTTTCGACCGCGATACCGCCGGATTGGACAAAAGCTATCAAATCATGTACGACGCCTATCGCCGCATCTTTCAGCGCGTGGGACTCAACGCTTTGCCCGTGATGGCGGAAACCGGTTTTATGGGCGGGTCGGACTCGCATGAATTCATGGTCCCTTCCGCGTATGGCGAGGACAAACTCGTTCGGTGTGTTTGCGGATTTGCCGCCAGCCAGGAGCGCGCCACCGCCAAAGGCATTGGGAATTCATGCCCGGAATGCGGCAAGCCGCTCGCCTTCGAAGCCGCCATCGAGATCGGCCACATTTTCAAGCTCGGCACCAAATACACGCAAGCCCTCGACGGCCTGTTCCTCGACGAGGATGGCAAGCAAAAGCCGATGATCATGGGTTGCTACGGCATCGGCGTCACCCGGATTATCCCCACCGTCATCGAGTCCTGCCACGACGGCTCCGGCATCCAATGGCCTGCGTCCATTGCGCCATTTCAGGTGGACATCGTCCCGCTCAACATTCAGCACTCCCCTTCGCGGGAAGCGGCGCAGCATCTTTACGAAGAGCTCACCCTCGGCGGCGTAGAATGCATTCTCGACGACCGTGATGAGCGCGCCGGAGTCAAGCTCAAAGATGCGGATCTGATCGGTTTTCCGGTGCGCGTCGTCGTCAGCGAAAAAACACTGGCCCGATCCGAAGTCGAGACGAAGTTAAGAAAATCCGGTACGCCGGAATTCATTCCATTGCAAGAAGCGGCCGGCCGCATTCAGAAAGCCATCGCGTTGCTCCAAACATAACGGTTGATGAGCCCTGTTTTGGGTTTGGCAACCGTCGCGGTTCTCGCATTTCTTCTGGTCCTGGTGCGGCACCCTTAGAGCGCCTTTTAAGAACCTCCCGTCGTCGCGCCTTGCCGACCGGCTCCTGGCGCTCGCCACGCGGTTCACGCGAGGTTCTTAAAAGGCGCTCTTAATGTGGCGCTTTGAATACCAGGATGCGCGCCAATGGGGTGATGTTTCGCGGCGCTTCCCCCTGGTTGGACCATGGAAAATGCCTGGGGGCCCTGCATGTGACGCTTTCCCGGGAGAAAACCTGGGCGGGCTTTGAGGCGTACCGAAAAATAGCCCAACTGGTTCCTGTGGGTTGGCTGATTTTTCCATTGCTGTATCTCCCTGGAATGAAAAGAGTTGGAACAAGGGCTTGACAACGGCTCATTCTTCGACGATAATAGCCGCATATCACTTCCAATGAGGAGGAGAAGTGGGATCTGTCCAGAGCCCGCTTTTTTTGTTCTATGGTGGGCCCAAGCCCTTTTGAAGAAGAGACACTTGGCAAGATCCGCGCCTTGGTGGAGCCGCTGTTGGCTTCCCGGCATGTGGATCTCGTGGAGATGACGTACCGTCGGGAAGGTCCGCAGAATGTGTTGCGGCTTCTGGTCGATACGGCCCAGGGCATTACCGTTGGGCAATGCACCGACCTCAATCAGTCTGTGGGGGCATTGCTGGAGGAGTACGAAGTCATTTCCGACTCTTATTTGCTGGAGGTGGCTTCTCCTGGATTGGATCGCAAGCTCAAGACGCCCCGCGATTTTGAGCGAATCATCGGCCGGCGCGTGCGCATCCAAACGCGAGAGCCGGTGGAAGGGAAATTCGAGATTGTCGGGTCTGTCGCCAGTGTGGGGGACGAGTTGGTGACCGTCCTCCTCGATCACGGCGAGAAGATCAGAGTTCCGTTCGCGGCAATGACATCGGCAAGGCAGGACATCTCATTCAAATGAACGCAGAATTTTTAGCCGTCCTAGATCACTTGACGCGTGAGAAAGGCATCGACCGCGAGGCGATTATCCAAGCGGTGGAGGCCGCGCTGGTTTCTGCAGCCCGCAAGGCGATGGGGGCCAAGCAGGAGGAAGTCAGCGTTAAAATCGATCGCGCCACCGGTGCGATCCAGGTTCTCTCCGGCGGACGCGAAGTCACTTCCAAGGAGTTCGGCCGCATCTCCGCGCAGACCGCCAAACAGGTCATTATCCAAAAAATCCGGGAAGCCGAGCGGGATGTTGTCTTCGGAGAATTTCAGGGCAAGGTCGGACAGTTGGTGACCGGCGCCGTCCAGCGTTTCGAAAGCGGCGGCATCGTCGTGGACCTGGGCCGCACGGAGGCATTTTTGCCCAAACGCGAACAATCTCCCAAAGAGAGCTACCGGCACGGCGATCGAATCAAGGCCTACGTCGTCGAGGTCAAAAAAACGATCAAGGGGCCTCAGATTACACTCTCGCGCTCTCACATTGGGTTGGTCCGAAAACTTTTCGAGTTGGAAGTGCCTGAAATTTCTGACGGCATCGTTGAGATCAAGTCCGTTTCACGCGAGGCCGGCGACCGCTCCAAGCTGGCCGTTGTTTCCAAGGATGATAAAGTCGATTGCGTCGGCGCATGCGTCGGAATGCGCGGCTCCCGCGTCAAAAACATCGTGCGTGAATTGCAGGGTGAAAAGATCGACATCGTGCGCTGGAGCGGAAATCTCGAGGAATACGTGATTGGGGCGCTCGCCCCCGCCAAAGTTTCCAAATTGAAAATTGACAAAGAAAAGGGCAGGGTCGAGGCCATCGTGGAAGACGACCAATTGTCATTGGCCATCGGCAAAAAAGGGCAGAATGTTCGCCTGGCCGCCAAACTCACCGGCATGGACATTGACATC
>JACQQZ010000048.1 GCA_016206755.1 Candidatus Omnitrophota bacterium | reverse complement strand
TTGCCCTCCTGTGTTTCGATCGGGCCTGGGGTCAAGCCGGCAAGCGCCCGCGGACGGATAAAATCACGGTAGCCGCTTGCGGGAACAAAGCAGACTTCCTGGCTGTCCGGTTTTTCCGCCACGGCCAGGCCATGCCCGCGGGCAATCTCACGCACCTGCGGCTTGGTCAATTCCCCCAAAGGCATGATCACGCGCGAGAGCTGGTCTTGAGTCAACTGAAACAAGGCGTAGGATTGATCCTTGTCCGGGTCGGCGGCTTCTTCAATGGCATACCGGCCGCGCACAGGATCGTAGACCACCTTCGCGTAATGGCCGGTCGCAATTTTTCCCGCGCCCAAGGCAAGCGCCTTCTGCCAGAGAAATCCGAACTTGATGGAACGATTGCAGGCCACGCAGGGGTTGGGTGTTTCTCCTGCGGCGTAACTGTTGACGAAGTAATCGATGACGTTGAGCTTGAATTCCGAGGAAGCGTCCACCACATAGACCGGGATGTTGAGGCGATCGGCCACCTCCCGGGCGTCCTCGATGTCACGCGCCGAGCAGCAGACCTTTTCCTTGGGCGTGGTATCGCAAATCTCTTTGGGCCATAATTGAAGCGAAATTCCAACCACATCGTACCCTTGGGACTTGAGCAGCGCGGCCGCAACGGAAGAGTCCACCCCGCCGCTCATGGCGACAATGATCCGCTCGCTCATTTTCTCGTTCCCTTGGGGGCCCCTCGCACACCCCTACCGGGGCGCGAAATTTTCTTGCGCTCTTCTTCCGGCATGGAATAACTCTCCGCGGCCGCCGGGAATTTCCCGGAGCGGACAGCGCCCTTGAATTCTCCGAGCGCTTTAAGAATCCGTTGGTCAATCCGGGCAAATGCCCGGACAAATTTCGGATAAAACGCCCCGGTCAAATGCAAAAGATCGTGCGTGACCAGCACCTGCCCGTCGCAATCCGGCCCTGCCCCGATGCCGAGGGTCGGAATGTTCACCTGCCGGGTGATCAGGCGCGCCACCTGCGAAGGAATGCACTCCAAAACAACGGCAAAGCAACCGGCCTCTTCCAGCCCCGCCGCCGCTTCCAACAATTTCTGCGCGGTTTGCGCCGTCTTGCCCTGCACGCGAAAACCGCCCAGCTTTCCGGCGGTTTGCGGCGTTAACCCCAAGTGCCCCATGACCGGAATACCGGCTTCCGTAAGGGCCCGCACCGAATCCAAAGACTCTCCGGACCCCTGCCCCCACTCTATTTTGACGGCGTCGCAGCCGGCTTCTTTCATCAGACGCCCGGCATTGCGAACAGTCTCTTCGCGCGAAACATTGAACGACATAAACGGCATGTCCCCCACCACCAGCGCGCGCGTCACCCCCCGCCGGACGGCGCGGGCGTGATGAATCATCTCGTCCAAAGTCACGGGCACTGTCGAGGAATAGCCCAAGGCGACCATGCCCAGAGAGTCCCCGACCAACACCAAATCCACCCCGGCCCGATCCAACAGGCGCGCCATCGGAAAATCATAGGCGGTTAGCATCGTGATTTTCTCGCCCCTGGGCTTCCTCTGGAGAATATCTGGGATGGTGAGCGTTGCTTCAGGCATGTTGGACGCCGCACTTTTCCAATTGGAGTTTGACGGCTTCAACGGTGTTGCGCATGAGGGTTGCCACGACGACCGGACCGACGCCGCCGGGGACCGGCGTGATGTAGCTGGCCTGCTCTGCGGCAGGACCGTACTCCACGTCTCCGACCACGCGGCCATTGACCAAATTGATGCCGACATCAATGACGACGGCATCGCGGCGTATCCAGGAACCGCGAATCAGCTCCGGCTTGCCGGCAGCCACCACGAGAATCTCCGCGCGCTTGACATGCTCCTGCAAGCGCCCGCGCTGATCGGTGGCCAAATGGCAAATGGTCGTGGTGCACATGCGGTCGAGCAGCATGAGCGAGACCGGCTTTCCGATCAGCTCGCTGTGTCCGACCACCACCGCTTCTTTTCCGTAAGGGTCGATTCCGGTGGACTCAATGAGCGTGATGACTGCCAGAGAGGTGCAGGTGCCGATGCGCGACCAGCCAAACATCGTTTGCCCAATGTGCTGAGGGTGGATGCCTTCGACATCTTTCCGCGGATCCAAAGCGGCCGAAATGCGTTTGGGGTCCAGCTGCGGCGGCAGCGGAAACTGGACGGTGATTCCGGTAATCTCCGGATTTTTGTTCCATTCAACAATTTTCGAAAGAAGCGCGCCTTGCGTGATTTCAATCGGCAGCCGTTCCATGCGATAGCCGATGCCCAGCGCAGCCGCGGCTTTCTGCTGCGAGCGCATAAACAAGTCTGAGGCGGCTTGCATCCCCACCTGAACGGAGAGCAAAAACGGGCGCCGCTGCGTCTTGCGCAGCAGATCCTCCACGTCCGCCTTCATTTTGGCCTGCATCGTTGCGGCCAAAGCGCGTCCGTCTAAAATTCTTGCCGGCATGATAAGTCCTTTGTGAGTTGTTCAAGCTCGCGGTGCAACACAGCGGCTTGCCGGGTGTTTCCCAAAGCTTCCAAGTTGGCGGCGGCCGTCGCAGTGGCCGCGGCAAATCCCCCGGCGAGCAACGCGGAACCGGCCGTGACATCGCTCGCCAACATTTTCCCTGCAAACCGGCGAACGACCGGTTCTTGCCGGAGCGCCTGCGCGCTGCGCCGGCAAATTTCAAGGGGAACCTGCAGCGCCCCGCGCCGACACTGCTGAAGTTTTTGGGGGGAGATTTCGGACCGGACTTTCCATGCGCGCACCAGGGCCAGATACGCGCGCGCATCATGGTCAACCAATTTCAAAAATGCTTTTCTTTCTTTTTCGCAGCCGGACCGGACGCGGCGGATTTCCCGTTTGTCTGCGGCAGTCCACTGCCGGCGGGCGGCGATTTGAAGCGCCATCACATACAGCCCTGCCCCCAGCGAACAGGTCAGCGCTGCAGCGGCCCCGCCCCCGGGCGCCGGTTTTCCGGAAGCCAAATCGGCTGAGAATTTCGCGACGCTTTGGGCGATCAAGGGCACTATGCCAATCCGACGACCCGGCCCTGCGCATCCAAATCCATGCGCTCGGCCAAAGGATCTTTCGGCAGGCCCGGCATCAACATCATTTGGCCGGTGATCGCCACCAAGAATCCGGCCCCGGCGGCCACTTTGACTTCCCGCACCTTCAGCTTCCAGCCGGTCGGCGCGCCGCGGACAGATTTATCATCCGTAAATGACAAGTGGGTGCGAACCATGTTGACCGGCAGCTTGCCGTAACCTTCTCTTTCAAGATGCTCCATGTCGGCAAGCGCAGTTCCAATCAGCTCAACGCCGTCCGCGCCGTAGACCCGGCGCGCAATGGTCTCCAATTTGGTTAAAATCGGTTCGTTGAGGTCGTACAAGAATTGAAATCGGCTGCTGCGTTCGTTGAGCGCCAACAGTACGGCCTTGGCCAATTCCACGCCGCCTTCTCCGCCTTTCTCGGTCACTTCAGAGACGGCGAATTTCAAATTCAGCCCCACGCAGTGCTCTTGAAGGGAGCGCAATTCCAGCGGCGTGTCCGTGGGGAACTTATTGATGGCCACCACCGGGACAATTCCAAATTCCCGGATGATGTTCAAGTGCCGTTCCAGATTTTCAAATCCGCGCTGCAGCGCCCGGATATCTTCCCGCTTGGAAACTTCTTCAAACGGCATGCCGCCGTGGACTTTCAGCGCCCGGACGGTCACCACCAGGACTGCGGCATCCGGCCGAAACAATCCGACCCGCGAAACGATGTCGCAGAATTTTTCAAACCCTAAGTCGGAGCCGAAGCCGCATTCCGTCACGCAGTAGTCGGCCAGCTTCAAACCCAAATGCGTTGCCAGGATGCTGTTGGAACCGTGGGCCAGATTGGCGAAAGGCCCGGTGTGCACAAAAACCGGCTGACCTTCCAACGTCTGAACGATGTTCGGTTTGATGGCCTCTTTCAGGAGAACGAGCATGGCACCTACCGCCTTCAAGTCTTTGGCGGTGACCGGATGACCTTCGGTGTTGTAGCCGATCACCATTTTTCCCAAGCGTTGGCGAAGGTCTTCCAGGCCGGTCGTCAAAGCAAGGATCGCCATGATTTCACTGGCCACCGTAATGTCAAAGCCGCTCTCGCGCTGAATCATGCCGATGCCGCCCTGGCCGATGGTGATGTGGCGCAATTGCCGGTCCGGAATTTCAGAGACGCGCCGCCAAAGCACGCGGGCCGGGTCGATTTTCAATTCATTGCCGTGAACCATGTGGTTGTCGATGAGCGCGGCCAAGAGATTGTGGGCGGTGCCGATGGCATGGATGTCGCCTGTAAAGTGGAGGTTGATCTCCTC
>JACQQZ010000053.1 GCA_016206755.1 Candidatus Omnitrophota bacterium | reverse complement strand
GTGGTGAAGGTCGGAGACCGGATCAAGGTGTATCGCTTGGAAGGGGACAAAGTTACCGTCATGGACGCAAAAGGGGTTGAGGAGCGATGGGGGGTTGACCCGGCGCATTTGACCGACGTCATGGCTCTGACGGGGGACGCCACCGACGACATTCAGGGCGTCCCCGGGATCGGCCCCAAGCGAGCGGTGGAGTTGGTCAAGGCCCATGGTTCTCTCGATCAGATGATCCGGGACATCGATTCAATCGAGCCGCCGGAACGGCGGAAACTTCTTCAAGAAAATCGCCAGCGGATCGCGCTCAATCAAATGCTGGTGACCATTCGAACGGACGCCCCGGTGGAGTTTGACGCGGAAAAATTGTTGAGACGTCCGCCGGACGCCGAACAGTTGTACCGCTTGTTCCGCCTGTGGGAATTCAAGCGCTTGGCCCGGGATCTGGCTCCGAAGGCGCAGCCCCCGGCGCTGTCTTATGAGCGCGTTGAAGATGCTTCCGCCGCCGGGAAATTCGCCGCGGCCGTTCGGACCGTCCAAACAATCACGCTCCATCCTGTTTGGCAGGAAGCAGGCGTTTTGTGCGGATGCGCGATTGCCGCCGGAGAGAAGCTGGTCTACCTGGATTTTTGTTCGAAGGAAGTCATGGCCGCGGCCGCCGCTCTGTTTGCCGATCCGGCGATTGAGAAAATCGGATACGATTTGAAATCGTTGCGCTTGGGGCTTCTCAAGCGGGACGTGGAGCTGAGAGGGGATTCTCTGGATGTGATGGTGGCGGCTTATCTGATCGATCCCTCGAAAGGGGATTACCCGCTTTCCGAAATCGCCCAAGAATACTTGGGTGCGGGAGAGCCGTTTTCCAATTCCGCCGATTCCGCTGTTTGTGCCGCCCGGACGGTTCATTCGCTGGCACCCGTTCTGACGGAACAATTGCGTCAGCGCGGGCTGGAGACCCTCTACCGGGAAATCGAGCACCCTTTGATCGAGGTCTTGGCCCGCATCGAGTTTTCAGGGATGGCCTTGGACGTCGATCTGCTGTCGGTGCTGCGCCGGCAGCTGGACGAAGAGCTGGACCGCATCACCGGCGAGATCAACGCGTCGGCCGGAAAACCGTTCAACATCAATTCCCCCAAGCAGCTTTCCGAGATACTCTTCCAGCATCTGAAGCTTCCGGTCGTCAAGCGCACCAAAACCGGATGCTCCACCGATGAAGAAGTGCTGCAGCGCTTGAGCGCCCAGCATCCTTTGCCGCAGGCCATCTTGCGCTATCGCGAATTGGCCAAGTTGAAATCGACTTACGTGGACGCGCTGCCTCAGATGGTGGATGCCCGGACCCGGCGGTTGCACGCATCATTCAACCAGACGGTGACCGCGACCGGGCGGCTTTCTTCAAGCAATCCGAATTTGCAGAACATTCCTGTCCGGACGGAGCAGGGCCGGCAGATCCGGCGCGCCTTTGTCTCGCGGTGGAAAGGAGGATGCATTCTCGCGGCCGATTATTCGCAGATCGAGCTGCGGATCCTGGCGCATTTATCGCAGGATGAAATTTTACAGGAAGCTTTTAAGGGGGGTCAGGACATTCACCGCGTGACGGCTGCCATTGTCCTCGGAATTCCGGAAGGCGAAGTCTCCGGTGATCAGCGCGCCGCCGCAAAGACGGTCAATTTCGGCATCCTCTACGGCATGTCCGCGTTCGGGCTTTCGAAGGCGCTGGGCATGGAAGTTGCTCATGCGGAGCAGTTCATCAGAGAATATTTTCAACGTTATCCCAAAGTAAAAATATATTTGGACCGGTCCCTGCAGGAGGCCCGCGACCTTGGCTATTGCCTGACGCTGTTCCAACGGCGCAGGTACATCCCGCAGCTGAAGTCCGACAACGTTGCGGTCCGGCAGTTTGCGGAGCGGACGGCGATCAACGCCCCCATCCAGGGATCCGCGGCGGACTTGATTAAAGCGGCCATGATACGGATTCACCGTGAATTGAAAACTCAAAATCTGCGCAGCATCATGGTGCTGCAGGTCCACGATGAATTGGTGTTTGACGTCTATCCGGGCGAGCTCGAGCGCGTTCGATCTTTGGTGTCTGATTGCATGGTTCATGCGATGGATTTGGACGTCCCGATTCAGGTTCATCTGAACTCAGGTCCCAATTGGCTGGAGGCGGCCCACGGATGATCCCATCACCTGACTTCGGCCCGAAGGGCCGACATAAAAAGAGAAAGGCAGCGCCTAGGACGCTCAGTCAGGTGATGGGATGAAAATTGCAGTGGTTGCCAGTGAAGCCGCGCCCTTTTCAAAAACCGGAGGTTTGGGCGATGTGGCGGGCGCCTTGCCGTTGGCCTTGGAGCGTTTGGGGCATGAGGTCCGGCTGATCATTCCCAAGTACCGGGGGATTTCAAAGCGCAGCGCAACGCTGGGCAAAGCGATCGCGGTTGATTTTATCGAGCATGACGGATACTTCGGCCGCGAGCATCTCTACGGCAGCCCCAACGGGGACTACGCCGACAATCTGGATCGTTTCAGCTTTTTTTCCTGGAGGGCGCTGGAGCAGCTCAAAGGAGTCCGCTTCAAGCCGGATGTCATCCACGTGCACGATTGGCAGACGGCGCTGGTGCCTGTCTATCTGTCCACCACGTATCGCCACGATCCGTTTTTCCAAGAGGCGATGACGCTGTTGACGATCCACAACCTCTCTTATCAGGGCATTTTCCCCAAGAGCGAATTCCCAAAGCTGGGCGTTCCATGGGAGTTGTTCCACATGGAAGGATTGGAATACTACGACCGGATCAATCTGCTCAAGGGCGGGCTTTTGTTTGCGCGGCGGCTCAACACCGTCAGTCCCGCGTATGCCCAGGAGATTCAAACACCGGAGTATGGATGCGGCTTGGACGGCGTTCTGCGCAAGCGCAGCCAGGACCTCACCGGAATTCTCAACGGCATTGATGGTGCCGCATGGGATCCGTCCACGGACAAAGCGCTGGCCGCCAATTACTCGGCAGATCGCATGGAAAAAAGGATGCTGAACAAGCGGGCTTTGCAAACAGAGATGAATCTTCCGGTTCAGCCGGCCGCGCCGCTGCTCGGCTGGGTGTCCCGGCTTGTCCCCCAAAAAGGGGTGGATGGATTGGTGGCGGTGGCGGAAGCGCTGGTTCGCCTGGGCGGGCAGTTGGTGGTTTTGGGCATGGGGGATCGCGTGTATCACGATCAGCTGCTGATGCTCTCTCGCAAATATCCCAACTCCATCCGCCTCCGGCTTTCTTTCGAAGATTCTCTGGCCCGGCAGGTTTATGCCGGCAGCGACTTTTTCCTGATGCCGTCCCGTTTTGAGCCGTGCGGCTTGGGTCAAATGATCGCCATGCGCTACGGCTCGATTCCGATCGTTCGAAAAACCGGCGGGCTTGCGGACACCGTGACCGATGCCGGCGATCCTTCCGGAAACGGCATTGTCTTTGAGATGCCGGACCCCGCCTCCTTTTTGGCGGCGATTCGCCGGGGCTTCGCATTGTTTTCAAACAAGAAGTCGTTCGCTGCTTTGCAGCGGCGCGCCATGAAAATGGATTGGAGCTGGGAGCGCGCCGCCAGGGCGTATGCGCAGCTTTACGCCCCCGCCGGCGTTCGGGCGCGATGAGGAAGCGCGGCAGGGTGATCGGAGTCACGGGAAATTTTGGGACAGGCAAGTCCACCGTGGCTGAAATGTTCGGCCGGCGCGGCGCCGTGGCGATCAGCGCCGACGGCATCGCGCGCGCTGTTTTGCAAAAATCCCGCATCCGGCGCCGGTTGGCGCGGCGTTTCGGAGCGGAGGTCGTCACCCCCGCCGGGGTTGATAAAAGACTTTTGGCCCGGCGCGGTTTTTCATCGAAGAAAAATTGGGACGATCTTTGCCGCATCATTCATCCGGAGGTTTTGCGGCGCACCCGGGAAAAGCTCAAAGCAATTTTCCGCCGCCGCCCGGATGCCGTGGTGGTGCTGGATGTCCCGCTTTTGATTGAATCGGGAATGGCGTCCTGGGTGGATCCTCTTGTTGTGGTGAAAGCCGGCCGCCGCACGCAACGGGCGCGTTTGGTGCGCAAAGGGTGGTTGCCGGCAGAAGTGCGCCGGCGCCTGAGATGGCAGATGCCCTTGGAGAAGAAGGTAAACATGGCGGACGTGGTGATCGATAACGACGGTTCACGCCGTTCCACCGAGTCCCAAGTCCAACGATTGTGGAAGCGTCTAAAACAGGAGAAAAAAGATGGCTGAAGAAGAGAAAGAGCAGCAGGCAGCAACGGCAACCAACGCCCGCGCCGTGGATTTGGCGGCCTTAAAAAAGATGACAATGCCGGAGCTGAATAAATTTGCGAAAGAGATGAACGTCGCCAACATCAGCGGGTTGAAGAAGCAGGATTTGATTTTCAAAATCCTGCAGGCGCAAACCGAGCGTGACGGCAACATGTTCGGGGAAGGGGTGCTGGAAATCCTGCCGGATGGTTTTGGTTTCTTGCGCAGCCCCAATTACAATTATCTG
>JACQQZ010000054.1 GCA_016206755.1 Candidatus Omnitrophota bacterium | reverse complement strand
TTGTCCGGGATCGGCGTCGGCAGCACGACGTCAAAAGCGCTCAGACGATCGGTGGTGACAATCAGGAGCTTGTCTGCGTCGACGGAATAAATGTCGCGGACTTTCCCCCGATTGACCAGCGGAAGCGGCAGAGCAGTTTCCCAAACAGTCGACGATATGCTATTGCGCATAGGGGGTGTTTGAGGCATGATTTGATAAAAACAGCGTAGACTAAAGGAAGGGGTGCGTCAAGCGTTTCCGGCCAAAACATCCAGGGAAAAATTGTCCCAGAACTGCGGGTCAACGGCCGGAGGCGCTCCGGAAAGATAGCGCTCGATCGAGGGGACAGATCCGCCAGGGGGGCTCGAAGGAACCGCCGGAGCAGGCCAAGAAAGACCAAACGCAACGAGGAGCGCCGCCGGCAGAGAACGCTTGCGTGCAAACAGGCGGCCTTCCTCCAACCCGGTCGCCGGCAAACCAAAAAACTCTCGGGCGCGTGCAATGAGCTGAAGAAGATCCCCTTCTCCGTATCCGTCTTCCGGCTCATATTCCATTTCCATCTCTTTCCCAGGAAAACGTTGGCGCCACTTTTGCTCGGCCAGCGCGAGAACTTCATCGGAAATTGTTTGATCGGCGTCAATTTTCCCGTCGCGGTGCTGACGCCGGAGAACCTGGACAACAAACCAGAGCCACCCGGCGTTTTTCATGCGAATTTTTTCATTCTCTCCGACCAAGGCGCGCACGTGCCGGGAAAAATCCTCTCGCGGAGAACCCTGCAGCGGCGATGAATTAATCAATGCTTGCAAAGCGCCATCGAAACCCGGGCCGGCTGGTGAATAGATGAGAGCCGCCAGACGGCCAAAGAAGTGTTCGCCCACCTCTAATCGATGGGGAATTTGATCCGGCTCTTCTGCTTCCTCCAAACCAACAGTTGAACCCAGCAGATACTCTCTTTCTTCCAACCCTGAGGTAATGTCCGCCGCGCGCTGCCGCAGCGATTGATTGATCTGGCGCTCATTGCATCCGCGCTCAACGGCCAATGTGCGCAGACCGCTGAACAATTGATCCAGGGAATGGCTGTGATCCGTTCTCAGGAACGATTTCACATTCTTCAGCAGCCAATTCACCCGATCCATTGGAACGTTTCGCCCCAACAGCTCTCGAATCGCCTCGGCCAATGGGATCACAAGCCGGTTTTCATCCCCGGCATCCCCTGTTTCGTATCCATACTTTCGCAAATCATCGACAAATTGACGGGCCCGATCTTCAGCGGCATCGGCGGGCGGTGAAACCGGTGGCGGCGCGGGTACAGTGGAAGGTTCAGGTCTAGGGGTGCGAGCAGCAGGCGAATCTTTCCATTTTGTAAACCCAGCGATCCGGATGCGTCGAATGTACGGGCGTTCTCCCCGGCGAACTTCAAAGAGAAAATGCCCTTCTTTCGCGCGGCCCATATCGGCCAACAAACGCGCGACCTTGCGCTCTTCCGGGCCGCTGTAGACTTCGAGGACGATGAATTCCCGCCGAGAGGTAAAAGCCTCAACGGCTTCCCGCGTGATCCGGGAAAGACGGGCAGTTTGCTGCTCACGGAACGAATCGCCTTGCGCCTGGCGAGCATCGACAACAATCTGCTGTTCTTCTGCCATCCCCATCTCGCCCAATCCCTTCACCAAGGCCCCTGCAAGGCGATTCAGCAATATCCCGGTTGTGCGCTTCGTGTCCATATCACCACGCAAGTCCTCGTGGAGGAAGTGCCTCCACAATTCATCGCCGACCGGCTCGAACGTCAAATGGAATCGCGGTTTTCGACTGTCGCCGGCTCCAATCATCTCCGATCGCACGGAAATTTCCGGGACGGGGCCCAAGCGCTGAAAACTGTTTTTGGGATCTTCCCAGATTTCTATTAAGAGTCTTCTCAATTGCTGTCCACGGTCAACCAACCATTGAGCATTTTCTTCCAATCCGGCGGAGGAATCCGTTTTACCGCGCCGGGCATTGCGCGCATTGCGCGCGCGGAGGATGGCACGGAATGTACCGCAGCCCAGAACCGCTGCGGCGGCGTATCCGACTGGCCCCCGACTCAAAAGCTCGGCGCTGCTGGAAGAATCTACCGCCCGGCCTTCATGCTCTATCAGCAAAAGGGCATCGGCGACGGCACGTTCGGCGCGCACCACGTGCGGCCGTCCTTCCGAATCGACAAAGAAAACAGAGGCGGACCCGCCCCCATCCAGGAATATGCCGCTTTTCATCCCCATCGCCGCCATCCATTTCGCCGCCTGACCAAAGCTTAAATGACTCCCCCTTTGCTGGTGGAGCCAGTAAACGTGCATTTTGTTATCGCCCGTGATGCCGGCCGCCATCCGGTCAGGGCTGCGCAGTGCGCCCAAACCCTCCTGCTCCGCCGTTACAGACACCTGGCCATCAGAAACATGCCAGGAAGGACCTGCCGTCACCATGCTGTGCAGAGAAGGAACCTGCCACTCAGAGGGAGCTTCCACTTTCAATTCCAATGGAAGACCTTCTTTAAATAAATCCAGATATTTTCCGGCTGCACCGTTGTGCATGGAAAGAACAAATCCATCTTCAGGAATTTCCGCATTGCCCTGATTGCGGCGGATTTTCAGAATTTCGCCCCGGAGGGCGGCGGGTCCGTCTCCTTGCCGGAGCGTTTTTCGCGCCACAACGATTTCCACTCCATACTTGTTGGTCCCAGTGGTTTTTCCGCGCGCCCGGGTATAGACCACAATGCCATCCTGACCCCGCAGAACATTGACAGCGTCCACCAAAATGTCTTCTGCAATCCCTTGCAATTCAATCCAAACCTTTGGCTTTCCACCGGCAGATACAACGCGAATGGCCTGGGGGTGGCCGGCGGAGGTAGCGCTCATCACCAAGGCGCTTCGGCGATGCGTTGTGGGATTCAGAAAGTTGATTTTTCCGGCCGACATGCCGGCGCCAATCGGGATTCCGGTCTCTTCATCAAAAAATGAACCGTTGAATGCGGCGACCAGTTGGGCCCTTGATTCTGTGGGCAGTCGATTTTGTCGCGCTTGATACGCCCGGGCAATTTCCGGAACCGTGGCCACATCCCCCAAACCGGCGCCGGCAGCCGTCACCGGCAGCCATTCGAGGCGTGGATGGTTCATATTGGCGACGATGCCGCTGTAAACGATGCCGCCGCGCCGCCCGCGCACAAAAGCGGCGTAGGGGGCTGCCGAAGTCGAACGAAACTCTTTGGCAGAAGCGCTTCCTTGGAATACCATGGAGACAATCGCAGCAGCGCCCGACGTAAGGAACTCTCGCCGGTTCAGCGGACCAGGGAGGACGTCGCGCAGCTCTTCCAGTCCCGCCCCCTCCTGCCCAATGCGCAGAGAAAAAGCCGGCGGGACCGGAAGAAGCGTTGCCGCCAGGAGTGCCGATAGAAAACGAGCGGTGAGCGAGCGCACAAAACGATTCATGGATGATAGAAAGTATGGATGACCGCCCCTCTTTATCCGAGGGCCGAATCATCGCTGATTCTACCTCCATTCAGT
>JACQQZ010000047.1 GCA_016206755.1 Candidatus Omnitrophota bacterium | reverse complement strand
CCCCCCGGCAGCATCCAGCCGTTCCCAAAAGGGGCAGCGGCATTGAGCAGCACGATATCGAGATCCCGGCGCAAGCGCCAGTGTTGAAATCCGTCGTCCAAAATCAAAACCTGCGCGCCTTTCTGAATGGCTCGATGGCCTGTTTGGATTCGATCGCGTCCGACATAAACCGGCACCTGCGGCAACTGCCGGCGCAGCAGATCCACCTCGTCCTGGCCGTACCCTCGCGTCAAAACGGCGGCGCGAATTCCTTGGCGCAGGAAACGCTCGGCCAGATAAATCGTAAAAGGGGTCTTGCCGGTTCCTCCCCAGGTGAGATTGCCGACGCTGATGACCGGACACGGCAACGCGCGGGATCGCAGAGCGCTTTTTTCATAAGCACGAACGAGTCCAACGGCAGCGCCGTAGCCGACGGAAGCGATTTTCAAGAAAACGCCGAGCAGTTTCTGCCCTGCCCCGCGCGGCCGGCCCGCAATCACCTGATGGAAAGCCGATCGAAGACCGTTCATTTGTCCGAGAGAACAGAGCTGCACGCTTCACTGAGAAGCTCAACTGTTTTCTCAGCCGATCCCGCCTGAGAGCGAACGGCCGCGCAGGCGCGCGCGCCCAAAGAACGGCTCAAGCCGGGGTCTCGAAGCCACCGGCGAATCTCCGCCGCCAAACTCTCCGAAGTCGCAGCGACCCGGATGGCGTCTTGCGCTTGGAGCAGCTCGAAGATCGATTGAAAGTTGTGCATGTATGGACCGGTCAAGATCGGTTTGGAGCGCTGCGCGGGCTCCAACAAATTGTGCCCCCCTCGCGGAACGAGACTGCCGCCGACAAAGACAAAATCGGCCAAACCGTACAGATTCGACAATTCTCCCAGCGTATCGATGAGCAAAACGGCCTGCCCCTGCCAATGTTCAAGCGGTTGACGTTTCATGCTGGAACGCCGAATCGGCGTGAGTCCCGCCCGGCGCACCAGGGACTCGACTTCCCCCGTGCGCTCCGGATGCCGGGGGGCGATCATCAAGCGCAGATCGGGGCGGTCAATCTGCACCTGACGCAAAGCGCTGACAATCATCTCCTCTTCGCCCGGATGCGTGCTGCCGGCAACCCACAGCGGAACCTGAGGACCCAAACCAAAACCGCTCCGCAGTTTTGCGATTTGTTGGTCATCCCAAACCGGAATGGCGGCGTCGGCTTTCAAATTCCCTGTCACATGAACCGCCGGCGGAGAAGCTCCCAAGTCGGCAATGCGTTGGGCATCTTTCAAAGTCTGCATCCCCCAAAAACGGACGCCGCGCAAAATCGGGGCGAACAAGGCCTTCCATGCATGATAACGGGGAAAAGCCCTGTCGGAAACCCTGCCGTTGGCAACGGCAACAGGAACGCCGGCCGCTTGAAGATTGAGAAGGAGATTGGGCCACAGCTCAGTTTCCATGCCGATAAAAAGACACGGGTGAATGGCCGTCAAGGCGCGTTGAACGCAAAAACCGATGTCCCAGGGAGCAAAAAACACCCCGACGTCCCGGGGCAGCCGCTCGCGGGCCAGTTTTTGTCCCGTGGGAGTGGCGGTAGAAACCACCCAGCGTTTTTTGGGATACTTCCGGCGCAACGCTTCCAGAAGCGGCGCAGCGGCAATGACTTCTCCGACGCTGACCGCGTGCAGCCAGACCGGCCGGCCGCCGGAGGGAATGGCATCGACAAAAGATTTCGGATACCGTCCGAAACGCTGCGCGATGCCCGGATGTCCCGGCCGCTTGACCCAGATGTAAAAGGCCAGCCACACCGGCATCGTCAATATCCAAAGCGCGTCATACCACCACATCTTTTTCATACTGCTCGCTTTCGCTCGGCGTACAGCGGTACCGTTTCCGGGAGTGCCAGGTTCCCACTTGAACCTGGCACTCCCGGAAACGGTACCGCTTGCGTTGTTCATGCGCGAGGGTGTGTCTTGTCGTAAACGGATTTGAGGCGCTCCGTAGTAACATGGGTATAGACTTGTGTCGTCGACAAACTGGCGTGTCCGAGTAATTCTTGAACGGATCTCAGATCCGCCCCGCGATCCAACAGGTGCGTGGCAAACGAATGGCGCAAAGTGTGCGGCGAAACCTTTTCCTGCAAGGCCGCCTTTAAAAGATACTTGCTCAAAATTCTTCGCACGCTGCGATCGGTCAACCGCCTTCCCGCTGGATTGAGGAAAATGGGACTGGAGGGAGACGGTTTGGGACGGGGCTCGATGTACCGGTGCAACGCTTTCAGGGCGGGATTCCCAATGGGGACCATTCGTTCCTTCTTGCCTTTGCCTGCCACTTTCGCGACGCCGCCGATCAAATCCACGTCTTGAATGCGCAGACCCACCAACTCGCCGACGCGCATCCCCGTCGAATAAAGAAGCTCCAGAATGGCGCGATCGCGAGCCCCTGCCGGATCGGAGCTGTCCGGGGCTTCCAATAATTTTGCAACATCGGCCACGCCCAAGAAAACAGGGAGTTTTTTGTCCCGCTTGGGACTGATCAAGCCCGCCGCAGGATTGGAAGAAACGATTCCCTCGCGCGTTAAGAATTTAAAGAAGCTGCGCGCGGCGGCGGTCTGGCGCGCAACGGAGCTTTTTGCCTTTCCGCTGGAGCGCAGGCCGGCCGCCCATTGGCGCAGAATGAGCAAATCCACTTTGGCCCACGGGACTTGTTTTTCTTTGAAGGCATGTGCGGCAGAATCCGCCAAACCTTGCAGGTCATGCCCGTAGCTGCGCAAGGTGTGATCGGAGGCGTTGCGCTCCACTTGAAGGTAGGTAAGAAATTTCCCGATGCAGGGGTCCATCACGCATCACTCGGCGATGGCCGGCGAGGAATCCGCGCTCGAAGAATCCGTATTCGGTGAAGGTTGCAATGTCTTCTGAACGTGGCGGCAGTCGGGGTAACTGCTGCACCCGTAAAAACTGCCTCGTTTGGAGCGGCGCGCAACGAGCTCTCCGGTACAGTTGGGCTCGGGGCATTTCACGCCGGTGGTGATCGTCTTGGCATATTTGCATTCCGGAAAGCCGGAACAGCTTAAGAACTTTCCATGCCGGCCCCATTTGATCACGATGGGCCGCTGGCATTGGGGACAACTCTCACCTGTTTCCACGACCTGCTTCTTCACCGACTCCATGCCGGCCTGGGCTTGCGCCACTGCGCCTTGAAAAGGAGCGTAAAATTCCCTGACGCATTTGACCCAATCCATCTTTCCTTCTTCAACCCCGTCCAATTCCCCTTCCATCTGAGCGGTGAATTTTGTATCGAGGATGGCGGGAAAATGCTGCACCAAGAGATCGGTCACAATTTCACCGAGTTCCGTGGGCATCAGGGCGGCGGCCTGGCGCTGAACATAATTGCGATCAAGAATCGTATGGATGGTCGGGGCGTAGGTGGAGGGCCGGCCGATCCCCAGCTCTTCCAATGTCTTGACCAAAGAAGCGTCGGAGTATCGCGGGGGCGGTTTTGTAAAATGCTGCTCCGGGGCGATCCTCAGAAGTTTCAGGATTTCTTGAGCGGTTAAGGCCGGCAGCAATTGCGATTTTGGCGCATCGTCGGACTCCTCTTCCGCGACGGCATACGCAGCCGTAAAACCATCGAATACCATCTGCGTTCCTGTCGCGCGGAATTGGTACGCCGACGGTTTCGCTTTTTCGGCCGTTGCGCGAATGTCGACGGCGGTTACTTTGGAAATGGACGGGTTCATTTGGGATGCCAACGTCCTGGACCAAATGAGCTGATACAATTTCAACTGATCCGGGGTCAGATACGATTTGATGTTTTCAGGCGCGCGCTCGATGTCGGTGACGCGAATGGCTTCGTGCGCCTCCTGAGCCCCCTTGCGGGATTTGTAACGCCTGGGGGCATCCGGCAGATAGGGTTTCCCGAATTTTTTCTCGATGGTTGCGCGGATGCTCTTTTCGGCATCCTCCGCCAAACGAACCGAGTCGGTGCGCATGTAGGTGATCAGCCCCGTCGGACCCTCCTCTCCCAGCTCGATTCCTTCGTACAACTGCTGGGCAATGCGCATGGTTCGGGAGGCCGAGTATCGAAGTTTGTGGTAAGACTCCTGCTGCAAGGTGCTGGTCGTAAAAGGAGGCAGCGGGTTGCGTTTGCGCTGCGATTCGGTGACCTTGTCGACGGAATAAGCCGCCGATTTTAAAATTTCCACCAACCGATCGCTCTGAGCTTGATTCTTCAACTCCAGATCTTCTTCGCCGATCTTGACCAATTGCGCCGTGAAGGGATGCTCCTTCTTTTCAGGAGTCAGCGTGGCTTCGATCGACCAATACTCGCGCGGCTTGAAAGCGCGGATTTCCCGCTCCCGGTCAACGATGAGCCGCACCGTCACGGACTGAACGCGGCCGGCGCTCAAACCGCGGCTGACTTTCTGCCACAGCAGAGGACTGATGCTGTAGCCGACCAAACGGTCCAGGACGCGGCGGGCCTGTTGCGCGTTGACCTTGCTCATGTCAATGGCTTGAGGATGCTGAAACGCCTCCTCAATGGCATGGGGTGTAATCTCATGGAACACCGCGCGCTGAACTTTCTTTCCCTCGCCCAACAGATTGCTCAAATGCCAACTGATCGCTTCGCCTTCACGGTCAGGATCGGTGGCCAGCCAGAGTTCTTTGACATCTTTGGCTTCGGCTTTCAACTCTTTGACGAGGGGCTTTCGCTTTTTAATGACGACGTACTTCGGCGTGAAATCATGCTCGACGTCAATGCCCATGGAGCTGGAAGGAAGGTCCATCACATGCCCTTGGGAGGCAATGACCCGGTAGCGCCCCGCCAAGAAACGGTTCAAGGTCTTGGCTTTCGTCGGAGACTCGACGATGACCAGGGCCAACCCATCGTTCCCGGCTGTAGTTTTTTGAGTTTTCGGGGTTTTCTTCACGCCCCCCCTCCCACCATGTGGACGATTTCCACTTGATCTCCTTCTTTCAATCGCGCCGATGCATACTGTCCGCGCGATAAAATATCAACGTTCAGCTCCACAGCCACCAGGAGAGGATTGACTCCCAGCATTTCCAAAAGCTGCCGGACGCTCATCCCCTCGGGAATGTCCCGATGCTCACCATTGACTGCGATTTTCATGGCGTTGCCCTGACAAATCTTTGACCGGACAATTGGCGAACCCATCCTTTGAGCTCCATCCCCAGCAACAAACCCAAAAGAACAGCGGCCGGCTGATTCGTCTGAGCTGCCACCCAATCCATCGTCACAGGCACATCCGTCAAGCGAGCATACACTGCGGCTTCCTCGGATGTCAACCGAGGCAATGAGCCGGCCCCGCTCTCTTCCCGATGAGGCAAGCAGCCCTTTAAAGATTCGTGCAATTCCTCAAAGATGTCTTGTGCGGTTTCCACAAGCCGGGCCCCATCCTTCAATAGCCGGTTTGTGCCGCGTGCCGCAGGCGTTCCGGCCAGTCCCGGAACGGCAAAGACTTCTTTCCCCTGCTCCAAGGCAAAGTTGGCCGTAATCAGAGCGCCGCTGCGCTGGGCGGCTTCAACCACCACGACCCCCAAGCTGAGCCCGGAAATAATCCGGTTTCGCCTGGGGAAGTTTTCTCGGAGCGGTGATGACCGCATCGGGAATTCCGAGATCACAGCCCCTTGTTTTGAAACTTGCTCGGCCAATCCCCGATGATCCTGCGGAAAAATATAATCCAATCCGCTGCCCAAAACAGCCAGCGTGCGCCCGCCGGCCTTGAGGGCTCCGCGGTGCGCGGCCGAATCGATGCCCTGTGCCAATCCGGAAACCACCGTCACCCCGTGCGCAGCCAGATCAAAACCCAGTTTCTGCGCCACATGGAGGCCATGGACGGATGCCGCGCGCGAACCGACGACGGCGACGGCTGCCGAATCTTCCGGCAAGAGATCGCCCCAGAGATACAACAGCGGAGGCGGAGTGTGAATCGCTTTCAGAGATGCGGGGTATTCCGGATCGCACAACGTGAGGATTTTTGCGCCGCGCCGGGCGGCCAGCTCCACTTCCTCTTGCCAAGGAAAAACAGGGGATCGCTCCGGCTTGTATTGAAGCCACCGGCCCACCCACCAGCGGTCAGGCCCGGCCTCCCACGCCGCCTGTGCCGTCGCGCACTCGTCCAGCAGTTCCCTGATTCGACCGGGCGTGACGCCGGCTCCCATCAGCTGCAACAGAAACTTCTGTGAATCTGAAACCATCGCTTCGCCTTTCTAAGCAGGGGAAGTTACGATTAAGCGGGGAACACCAGTTTGACGATCTCCTGAACCACCTCATCGATGTTGCGGCGGGAAGTTTCCACGGCGGCATCCGCCTTGGAATAGGCGGCTCGCCTTAAATTCAAAAGTCGCTCAATTTGAGATTTGGGGTCTTCGATGTCGAGCAACGGCCGCGAAGCGGCATCTCCGACCCGCTGCAAAATCACATCCGGCTCCGCTTTGAGCCACACGATCCAACCGTTGCGCTTGAGCGCTTGGAAATTTTGGTCATCGATGATGGCACCCCCGCCGGTGGCAATCACTTGATGGTCTTTGGCGGCCGCGCGTTCGATCACTTCGCGCTCCATCTGACGAAAACGGGATTCGCCCTCTTCGGCAAAAATTTTCCGGATGGGGCGCCGGCACTCGGCCTGGATGATCTCATCCGTATCGACGAAGCCGTACTTGAGCTGTTGGGCAAGCTTCTTGCCCACAACGCTTTTCCCCGTCCCCATAAATCCAACCAAAACGATATTTTTAGGCATAGCCATTTAGAATTTAGATCGTTCGCTGCGAAAGGGGATAACCCGCAAGAGCGCAAGCGGTACCGTTTCCGGGAGTGCCAGTTTCACGGGGGAACCTGGCACTCCCGGAAACGGTACCGCTGTACGAGCGGTGCTCGGCGGGTGCCCCTGAGCAAAGCGAATG
>JACQQZ010000049.1 GCA_016206755.1 Candidatus Omnitrophota bacterium | reverse complement strand
TGTCGGATGCCGTCAACACCATCGTCACGCAGCCTTTCTCCAAGCAGCACGGGACCACAGTCGCCCAGTTTGGATTGCAGACTTTGACCGGGTTCGTCACCCCGAACATTTTCAATCCGAAGACGACATCGATTACCACCAGCAACACCGGAGTCAATTTCAGATTCCAGAAGCTGACCGGTTTTCAATTCGATGTGGCGTTGCAGGCCCTGGAAGAGGACGCGCGGGCCAATACGCTTTCGGCCCCGCAGATCATGACGTTGAGCGGCCAAGAAGCCAGCATTATCGTTGGGACGAAGTATCCGATTCTTAAAACGCAAGTTTCCGGAGAAACAACAACAACCACCACCACCACGCTGGATTACTACCAGGACATTGGAATCCAGCTTTATGTGGTGCCCCAAGTCAGCGGGAATAAGTACATCGACATGATCATCCATCCTGTGGTATCGACGTTCACCACGACGGTGGGGACCAATGCGTACCCCATCATCATTGCGCGTGAAGCCGAGACACAGATGGTGATTGAGGATGGCGATACCGTTGTGCTGGGAGGGCTCTTAAAAGACGTGAAAGCGAACGACCGGGTCGGCGTGCCTTTCTTGAGCAAGATACCGATTCTGGGATTGGCGTTTTCACGTGCCACGGTTGACGTGGAGAAGATCGACCTGTTGATCTTCATTACCGCACGCATCGTGCGATTTGACCAAATTACCCCTGAGGAGCTCGCAGAGCTCAAAGCCAAATACGAGACCGCCCTCCCCATTCAGGGATCGCTCAGGGCGGAAGGCAAAGGTTCCTCAGCCAAGGCGAAGAAGAAAAAAGCCAAATCGAAGAAATAGCCCTTCCCACACGATTCCGCCCATCCTGAACAACGGGAGGAACTGTTGTGATGCAATTTTTGAAGCATGTAGGTTTTGGAGCTCTTGTATTGGGATTTGCCTCAACCGCCGCATTGCCCCCGGCCTTTGCCCTCTACGGTGAAGAGCCGGAATCCGAAGACCGCGGCGAGATTTTGGAACCGGCCGACACGGACGATTTCAACAGTGCGGCCAGCGTGGACCGTTACCTGCAGGGCAATGTGAAGATAACGACGCTGGCCATGATTCGGGACGTCGGCACCGCCCTCCACAAAGAAAACTTAAAAACCCACGAAGAGATCGGAGCCCTCCGCCGCGAGGTTCAGCAATTGACCCAGGAAGTTCGGCGGTTGAATTCCGGGGGGAGCCGCCGATGATGGGTCGATTTCGTCGCCGCCCGCAGCCGCAAGGCCAGCCCCTGGAACATCGGGAACACCGGGAGCATCCAAGCCACCGTTTGCACGGCCCCTCTTCACGGGGCGGCAACCCTCCGGCGCCGGCGGCCACCGGTAAAGAGATTCTCATCAATGTGGAGCCGATGGA
The DNA here is from genome assembly GCA_016206755.1 of Candidatus Omnitrophota bacterium. GTDB lineage: Bacteria > Omnitrophota > Gorgyraeia > 1-14-0-20-64-10 > JACQQZ01 > JACQQZ01. Next base: position 3,021 of record JACQQZ010000049.1, on the reverse strand, counting down.
AACCCGTTTGGCCATCGTCGAGGACGGGGCGCTGGAGGAATTTTTTGTTGAACGCACCGCGCAGGCCCCCATCGTCGGCAACGTCTATAAAGGAAAGGTCAGTTCCGTGGTTCCTGGGATCCGCGCTGCGTTTGTGGATATGGGGATCGGGAAAAATGGGTTTCTCTATCTGACGGACATCGTCAACCCTTCGCCGGAGCTCGCCGAAAATGTCCAGCTCGATCCCCCGCAAGGCGCGCAGCCCCCTCCGGTGCCTCCGGAGCATCAACCCCGAATCCAGGATTTGGTCAAGGTCGGTCAAGAGCTGCTGGTCCAGGTGGTCAAAGAGCCGCTGGGCACCAAAGGGCCGCGTCTGACCACGCATCTGACGCTCCCGGGCCGGTTTATGGTGCTCATGCCGATGGACAGCCACTTTGGCATCTCCAAGAAAATCGAAGATCATGCCGAGCGCGATCGCCTGCGCCAGATGATCAAGGATTTTAACCCACCCAAGGACATCGGACTCATCATTCGCACGGCGGCCTCCGGCGCCGACGAAAAACAGATTCAGCGGGATCTGAGATTCCTGCTGGCGCTCTGGAATCGCATCAAAGCCCGGTCGATGCGCGCCCAAGCCCCGGCGCTCATTCATCAAGAATACGATGTGATCCTGCGCACCGTCCGCGACATGCTTGGAGACGACATCAAACGCGTCGTGGTGGATTCCCGGGATGAATTTCGCACCATCCACCGGTTCTTGTGCCAGACCGACCCGCACCTGCGCGATAAAATCGAGTGGTACCGCGAGCCGGAGCCGCTTCTTGAGAAGCATGGTCTGGAACAGGAAATCGAAAGAATCTACCATCGCAAGGTGGAGCTGCCCAGCGGCGGTTACTGCGTCATTGAGCAGACCGAGAGTTTGGTGGCCATCGACGTCAATTCCGGTAAATTTACAGGCCGCAAGAATCTGGAAGAGACGGCTTTCGTGACCAACATGGAAGCGGCCCAAGAAATCGCCAAGCAGATACGCCTGCGCGATATGGGCGGTATTTTGATCTTCGATTTCATCGACATGGTTTCCCAATCGCACCGGCAGAAGGTGTTCAATGCTCTGCAGCAGGGTTTCCGGAAAGACCGCGCCAAGACCAACGTGATCTTCATCTCCGAATTCGGGCTGGTGGAAATGACGCGCCAGCGCATCCGGAAGAGTTTGGAGAGCGTTTCTTTCCATGAGTGCCCCTATTGTCACGGGCGCGGGAAGGTCCGGTCGGCCTTGACGATGTCGGTGATTGCGCTTCGGCAGGCCAAGAAGATCTTCTTGAAGAATCATTCCAGGGCGGTGGAGTTGACCTTAAACCCGGAAGTGGCTTCGCGCCTTCAGAAAGAAGACCGGCACGCGGTCCAGCAGGTGGAGCGGACCTATCGCGGGCGCATTGAGATCAAATCGGACCCGGCCGTCCATTTGGAGGAGATCCGCGCAGTCCCCCTTGACAAATCGTAGGGGGATTTGCTACACTCACGGTTTACCATGACAACCACCCGAACCGGCTACGCCATCATTGCCACCGGGGGCAAGCAGTATTGGGTGACCCCAGGGGCCGTTTTTTCCGTTGAGAAGCTGGAAGGGGAAGCCGGCAGCGAGCTGACCCTGACCGACGTCTTGGCCGTTCACGATGGAAAGCGGCTTGCACTGGGCCGCCCTCAAGTGGCCGGCGCGAAGGTGGTCTGTCAGATCGTCAAACAGGGGCGCGACCGCAAGGTCGTATCCTTTAAGTACAAGCGCCGGGAAGGGTTCCATTGGAAAAAGGGACACCGGCAATCCATAACGACTTTGAAAGTCTTAGACCTGGTCCCACCACCTGTCTCATCGCCCAAGGCGATGTCTGCAGGTGGTGGGATGGTGGCCGATGGCCAGTAAAAAGGGAATGGGGTCCAGCCGCAACGGCCGCGACTCCGGACCACAATATTTAGGCGTCAAGCGCACCGGCGGACAATTTGTCACCGCCGGCAGCATCCTGGTTCGCCAACGCGGGACTCGGTTTTTCCCTGGTCCCAATGTCGGTCGCGGCCGCGACGACACCTTATTTGCTTTGATCGACGGAGTCGTCTCCTTCCCCAAACCGCGGGTCATCAGCATCCGGCCGGCATGACCCCATCACCTGCCATCGGCGCGCAGCGCCGTCCAACAGGTGTCCGCCTCGGCGGAAGACAGGTGATGGGGTGACGCTGCAAGGCCGGCGGGCGCCGACCTTCGTTGACGTTTGCGTTCTTCAGTGCACTGCAGGCCGCGGAGGAAATGGTTGCTCAAGCCATTACCGCGATTTGTGGATGCGCTACCCCCGGCCTGACGGCGGCAACGGGGGCAACGGCGGAAACGTCGTTCTCTACGTCGACCAAAACATCCACACCCTGCTCGACATTTCCTATCGTAAGCATGTCCAAGCCGAAAGCGGTAAGCACGGCACTTCCAAGCGCCGGCGCGGCGCCAACGGCAAGGATTTCTGCGTCCCCGTGCCTCCCGGAACGCTCATCTACGATGCCCAGACCGGCGATCTTTTCCGGGATCTCGTAGAGCCAGGCGAAGAAATTATCGTTGCCCAAGGCGGGCGCGGCGGCTTTGGCAATGCGCATCGCAGGGAATCCACGCCGCCCGAACCGGGCGAAGAACGCGCCATTCGCATGGAGCTCAAAACTGTGGCGGATTTGGGCATCATCGGGCTGCCGAATGCCGGAAAATCGACGCTCTTAAGAGCCATCTCGGCAGCAAGGCCGAAAGTGGCAAACTATCCTTTTACAACGCTGACCCCCAATTTGGGCGCTGTCGGCTTGCCGGTGGAGGGGAAAGATGATCCGGTGCCCTGCGTGGCTGTGGATGTTCCCGGTTTGATCGAAGGGGCTTCTTCAGGGAAAGGATTGGGGCTGGAATTTTTGCGCCACATCGAGCGCACGCGCGCATTGCTCCACGTGGTGGACATGGCCGGCAGCGAAGGCCGTGACCCGGTGAAAGATTTCACGGTGCTGAATCAAGAGCTGGCGCAGTAC
>JACQQZ010000056.1 GCA_016206755.1 Candidatus Omnitrophota bacterium | reverse complement strand
GGGGTTATTACGAGGTCTGGATCGCCCAACCCCCTCACCGACCTCTTGGATTCTCCGGGATACTCGTCGATGGAATCAAAGAAGAGCGCCAAGGGCGTAACCAACCGGAGACGGAAGCCGGCTTGATGCTGCTGGCAGCAACGCAGCATTACCAATCTCTGGCCGCGCAACGCTGGACGCGACTGACCTCCAGAAATTTTTCGCCCGGAAAGCACCGGCTGCAGCCCCTGGAACCGGTTTTTTCCAGCCCGCCTCTGCTGGCGGCTGTTCCTTCAGAACGTCTTGACGCCTGGGTGGAGGTTGTTCGCCGGCAGATCAACCAAACGCCGTCGCCGATCACGCTGGTCAGCACCGGACGGTTCCAAATCAGCGCGTCCTCTCAAGCACCGGATCCGCATCTGACGATGGAAATTTTTGAGCGCCTCCCGCCGGAGCCGATCGATGGACATGGCTCCGGTTGGCAGTGGCTGCTCCAGGGCGCCGGGTGCCTTGTCATCAACACCTCCGATGAGCCGATTCGCACCAGTCTTCAGTTTGAAGTCTTATCGCCGACAGCCGACCGGACGATGTATGTTTCGCTGGATGGACAATTGCTGCGGCATTTCCGGGTCAAAGGCGGAACGCCGATGCCCGTCATTTTTGAAAATTTGGAGCTGACTCCGGCCGAACATCGCATTGATCTGTACATTCTGGAAGGCACGACTCCGCTGCGCGGCAAAGGCGCTGTACCGATTCGTCCGGTCACCGTGGCCATTCGAGACCTCAGCATCGGTCCCATCCCCACCCAAGCGCTGTTCTCTGTTCCGAGGCCCGGCCAGTACCGTCTGACTTGCACCCCATTTCCAGCAGATCAAGCCCCCGGGGAAATGACTGTGACCACCGAGCGGGGTCCTTTGGTATTGACGCGTCAGCAAGCGCCTCAAACAGGGGCATCTTGGTGGACTGCCGACAACCCCATCACGCTGTCCGAAGGAGAGCACCGCTTGACCCTCGAAGGTAAAAGAGTGGCCAACTACTATGCCGTCCTGGAAGAAATTCTCCCCGCGCAGCCGGCGCCTTCGCCCAAGCTGGAGTGGCATTCCAATGACCCGACGGCGTACGAAGTCCGAGTCCGCTCCGAAGGAGAGGGGGTCTGGTGGCTGGTGATCCGGGACGGCTACGACCCGGGATGGCACGCCATGCTTCGCCGGCCAGGGCAGCACGACATTGCCCTGACGGAACATTTCCAAGCGGACGGCTACGCCAATGCGTGGGCCATCGACATCCCTGGGGAATACACCGTACAGGTTTCTTATCAACCCCAAAAAATATTTCAAGACGGGAAACGCTTGGTTCTGGCCATCGCTGCGTTGTCCGGGCTATTTTTATTGGCCTGGGCGATTCTCCGGAAAGCCAAACGCCAAAAGGTGATGGTTGCGCATCCTCTTGCGCAAGCCAAACGCCAGGGGGCCAAACGCATATGATGCGGCGCCTGCTGCCCTCCGTTCTTTTGGGAACGTCCCTCTGGCTGGCATTTCAGTGGACCGTTCATCCGCATTTTAAGCCGGTGGAGGTATCGCTGGATTTAAGCCACATGGAAACGCAGCCTTCCTTGCGCGGCCAGTGGCAGATTGTTCCTTCCGGCACATTTCGCGGAATCATGGACATTTACCTGGCCGGCGCCAATGCATCTGTGGTCTTCGACGTTCCTCAGATGGACACCTACTGGCTGCGCGTCAAAGCGCGGTTCTTACGCAAGGATCAGACGCTCAGCACGACGCTCAATGGCCATCCGCTTGCAGAATTTGCATCCGCTCAAACCCGCCTGGCCCAGAAATTTGCCCTTAAAGTTTCTTCCGAGTTTTTTGTTCCCGGAACCAACGAGGTCACTTTTGGAACCAACAATGCCCTGCCGGTCGCCGTTGAAAAAATAGACCTGAGAAATTATCGTTCACGCACCAAAGGTGTCCCTATTTTTGTGGGATTTGACCGCTCGAACTTCGGAAGAAACTGGGCGCGCTTGCGGTGGGAAACGGTCTGGATGCTTTTGCTGCTGATGGTGGGGGTCTTTTGGATGGATGTTGGAATCCGTCGCGCCTGGTCGGCCGTTCCGGGGTTGCCCGGCTGGCAACCCGCTTTGATTGCCAACGCCAGCCGCGCCGCACCGCTCTTGATTCCGCTGGGCCTGATCACCGGATCTTTGGTCACGGAGTATGTGCTGACCGTCGGCCCGTGGGCTTTTTGGAGTTTTTGCGCCGGAAGCATCTTGGCCGCTCAGCTCATCGGGGTGCCCATTGCGGCGGCGTGGGCGTGGAATCTATTCTGGAAACTTCCGGCGGTTCAGGAAATTGTCCTCTTGGCCGTTCATCCGGAACAAATTCCGTTGCGCTTGTCTGCAAAAATCCGCGTGCTGTACCGAATAGCGCTCATCGCAGCACCGCAATGCTGGGCGTGGATTCGGATCAGCTGGTACAAAGCCATGTCAGATCCCTGGCGCTGGTATGCCGCGTTTGTCATCGGCACGGCCACGGCTGGGCTGTTGCTTATCCTGCAAAGCAGCGTCTATCTCTTTGAGTTGAAGCAGGATGGGAAAATCGTCGACGCGCACGGGGCTTATCCGTGGCTTCGAAAAGCCGCCGAGACGACGGGGGATTTAGGAATGTTGGCGCTTCTGGGATTCATGCTTTGTCTTTTTATGAAAAACGGTTCAGTCCGCACCGGACACCCCGATGAATAATCGTTTGCCCGGCGCGATGCTCGACCTGACCCTCATTATTCCGGTCTACAATGAGCAGGAAAATCTCCGTGAACTTTTGGACGAGCTGACCGCGGTGCTTAAAAATAACCGGTGGTCCTATGAAATTTTATGCATCGACGATGCCAGCACCGATCGGAGCTTTGAGCTGTTGAAACAGCAGGAAAAAACAACCTCCGGGCTGCGCGTCCTGCGCTTGCGCCGGCGCGGCGGGCAAACGGCGGCGATGGCGGCGGGCTTCTATCACGCCCAAGGCCAAGCCATCGTCACCTTGGATGCCGATTTGCAAAACGATCCTCAGGACATTCCGGCATTGCTCAAACAGCTCGAGCTGGGGTATGACGTGGTCAGCGGATGGCGAAAAGACCGGCGGGATTCCTGGATGAAAAAATTGCCCTCCCTTGCCGCGAACCGGCTCTTGGCGCGGTGGACCGGAATTGCCCTCCACGATTCCGGATGCACCCTCAAGGCCTACCGGCGTGAGGCGCTTAAAAATCTCACCCCTTACGGCGACATGCACCGGATTTTTCCTGTTTATCTGGCCGCTTTGGGCTGCAGGATCGGGGAAGTGGAAGTTCGCCACCGGCCCAGAAAACAGGGCCTTTCCAAATACGGATTGGAGAGAACGCTGCGTGTATTTTTTGATATATTGGCGGCGGCTTTTGTTTTAAGGTGTTCCCGCACGCCCCTTCGAACGTTCGGGGCGGCCGGGTTTTTTCTGATCGGATTGGGCGCCGCCGTCGGCCTTTGGGTTGCCGCCCGGGTTTTCTGGTTCGGGGGAATTTGGGTCAGCCCCTTGCTGTTTGTCGCCACGGCCTTGGGATTGGCCGGGATTCTTTTTATCGGCCTGGGGCTCTTGGCTGAAATGCTGCTCTGGACAGGGGCAACCACGGCTCAATCTCGAACGTATGCCATGGACGTCTCCGAGGAAGAGATCATCGAAAAACAATGCAAATGACGCAACCGCCGCCGAAAACGGTCCCCCTTCCGCTGACGCAAAAAATCTCCATTTTGATGCCGGCCTACAACGAAGCCGCCGTGATCACGCCGTCCGTCAACGAAACGATCTCCACGCTGGACGAATTCGGATGGGACTACGAAGTGGTCGTCATCGATGACGGTTCCATGGATGACACGCTCGATCAACTCGACATTCTGGCCAAACGGCACGGCCGGATGCTGGTGGTGCGCAACAGGGAAAATTTCGGCAAGGGCAGGGCGCTGAAAAAAGGGTTTCGCTCCACCCAGGGGGATTTGGTTGCCTTCTTGGATTGCGACATGGATCTTCACCCGGATCAGGTCAAGACGCTCTACGAAATCATGCAGCGCGAAAAAGCGGACGTTGTGATCGGCTCGAAGTTCCATCCGGAATCCCGCGTCGACTACCCCTGGCACCGGCGCATCATCTCGACGACCTATTTCTTCTTCGTCAAGATGCTGTTTGGATTGCCGATCCGCGACACCCAAACGGGACTCAAGCTGTTCAAACGGGAGGTGCTCTCGCGCGTTTTTCCCAGAATGCTGGTCAAACGCTACGCCTACGATCTGGAGCTGCTGGCGCTGGCCCACCACTGGGGATACAGGATCGTTCAAGCGCCCATCACCCTGGAAACCAAGCGCTATCAGAATCGGATCCGGCCCATCGACATCCTCCATACCTTTTGGGATACGCTGGCCGTGTGGTACCGCATGCACGTTTTGCGATGGTATGATCGCAAAACGGTTGAGCAATGACGACGCTTCCTTCCGTCGGCGTCATCGTCGTCAATTGGAATACGCGCGCGTCGTTGGACGGCGCGCTCAGATCCCTCTCTCCAACAGATCTGCCGCACCCTCTAAAAATTGTCGTGGTGGACAACGCCTCCACGGACGACAGCGTAGAGTGGGTCCGTTCGCGGCATCCGCAAGTCCATCTGATCGCCAACTCAAAAAATCTCGGATTTGGAGCGGCCGTCAATCAGGCCGCGGCGCTGGCCCAGCAACCGTACCTGCTGATCATGAATGCCGATGTCCTGTGCAGCCCCTCCGCCATTGCCGCATTGGCGGCGTTTCTGGACGGGCATCCGAAAGCCGGCTGCGCCGGGCCTCAGCTGCTCAATCCGGACGGAACGCTTCAGCTCTCCTGGGGGAAAGACCCCGCATTGCTCAATGAATTCATCCAACGCCATTGGTGGCGGCGGTTGGAACAGGAAAAGGGTCAACGCCGCCTGCGGCAGGTGGCCGGGCTTTCCCAAAAAGTCGATTGGGTCTTGGGGGCCTGCTTTCTGATTCGCAAAAGCGCCTTCGACCAAATCGGGCGAATGAACGAGTCGTACTTTATGTATTTTGAAGAGGCCGATCTATTTCGCAGACTCCGCAAAAAGGGCTGGGAAATTTGGTATCTTCCCGGCGCGCAAGCCATTCATGAGGGAAAAGCCAGCACTTCGCAATCCTCTTCTGAAATGGCAAAATCCTATCGGGAAAGCCAGATCCGCTATTACCGCAGCCATCAAGGCATCCTCCAAACCGTCGGACTTCAGGTCTATCTGGCCGCCAAAAAAATCTTCGGAAAAAATTGTCATGGACCGCTGCCGTTTTTGCGATCAAAAACCGGCGCAAGTCCGCCAACCCGGCTTAAAACATTTCGCGCCGGACCGGTGGCTGCTCTGCGACGGCTGCGGTGTGATTGCGTCGCGCCTGTCGCCGACTGCGCAGGAATTCACTCAGTGGTACGGCGAAGAGCCGCTGCGCGAACCGCCCGCGCCTGTTGTCCAAAACGGTACCGCCAAGCAAAAGTGGCTAACGCTTCTTGCCCAGGCCCACGCGGGCGCATCTCTCAAAAACAGATTTTGGCGCTTGGCGCTTCATCCCCTGGGCGCGCACTTTCAGGGCCTGCCCTCCATGCCGCCTCCGGGACGCGTCTTGGACATCGGGTGCGGG
>JACQQZ010000044.1 GCA_016206755.1 Candidatus Omnitrophota bacterium | reverse complement strand
GCGGCATCCGGCGGGCCGGCTCGGCCGCATTGGACTTGGCTTACACGGCTTGCGGCCGGGTCGACGGTTTTTGGGAGATGGGCCTGTCTCCTTGGGACATTGCGGCCGGTGTTTTGATCGTGGAAGAGGCCGGCGGGCGCGTCTCTGATTTTGCAGGAGGGCAGACCTACATGCAGCACGGATCGATTTTAGCTTCAAACCCGCACATCCACCCGGAACTGGTGGCGTTGATCAAACCGATTTTTCCGGACGGGCGTTAATTGACCGTTCATTGACCGTTCATTGACAGGGGCCCGCCCCAAACGATAGGATGAGCTTGCCATGGCCGATGAAGTCGAAAATGTCGTTATCTTAGGGTCCGGCTGCGCGGGATTGACCGCCGCCATTTATGCGGCGCGGGCGAATCTCAAGCCGGTGCTGGTCGAGGGTTTGTCGCTCGGCGGGCAGTTGGCGACGACGACCGATGTTGAGAATTATCCAGGGTTTCCCGGGGGGATCCAGGGGCCGGAGCTGATGGAGCTGATGCACCGGCAGGCCGCACGTTTCGAAACAAGATTCCTGCGTGGCAATGCTTCCGCCGTTGATTTCAAGAAGCGCCCTTTCACCGTAACGACCGAGGAAGGCGTTACCGTGAAAACCCGGACTGCGATCGTCGCCATGGGCGCTTCCGCCAAGTATTTGGGTTTGGAATCTGAGCGCAAGCTTTTGGGTTATGGCGTTTCGGCCTGCGCGACCTGCGACGGGTTTTTTTTCAAGGGCAAAGAGGTTGTGGTGGTCGGCGGCGGCGACACCGCGATGGAGGAGTCCAGTTTTCTCACGAAATTTGCCTCTCATGTGACGGTCGTGCACCGCCGCGATTCGTTCCGGGCCTCGAAGATCATGCAGGATCGCGTCCTGAAAAATCCGAAAATCAGTGTTGTCTGGGACACGGCGGTTGAGGATATTCTGGATCCGGAGCAAAAAAAGGTGACCGCCGTGCGTTTGAAGAACCTCAAGACCGGGCAGGTGACCGAACAGCGCTGCGACGGCGTTTTTATGGCGATCGGCCATGAGCCGAACACAAAAATTCTCCGCGGCCAACTGGAGCTGGATGAAAAAGGATACGTCAAAGTCCGCGATCAAACGCTGACCAGCGTTGAAGGCGTGTTTTCCGCGGGCGATGTCCATGACATCCGCTATCGTCAAGCCGTAACAGCCGCGGGGTCCGGTTGCATGGCGGCCCTGGACGTCGAAAAATACCTGGAGGCGCTCGGCCCGCATGCCTAGAGGCGATTTGATTCTCGCCATCGATCAGGGCACCGCCTCCAGCCGGGCATTTCTGTTCGATCAGGCGGGCCGCGTTGCTGCGTGGGCCCAACAGGAAATCCGCCAATCTTATCCGAAATCAGGATGGGTGGAGCATGACCCGGATGAATTGTGGGTTTCTTGCGCGAACACCGTTCGCACCGCCATCCGCCAGGCCAAAGCCAAACCCTCTCAGATCGTCGGAATCGGCATCACCAATCAGCGCGAAACAACGATCGTCTGGGAACGTCTCACCGGCCGGCCCGTTCATCCTGCCATTGTTTGGCAATGCCGCCGAACCGCTGAAATTTGCGAGCGTTTAAAGGCGCGGCGCCTGGAGCCGCAATTTAAACAGCTCACCGGCCTGGTGCTGGATGCCTATTTCTCGGGGCCTAAGATCAGCTGGCTTTTGGAGCGCATTCCGGGATTGCGCGCCCGGGCGGAAACCGGAAAATTGTGCGCCGGGACGGTGGATGCGTGGCTGCTGTGGAATTTAACGCGCGGCAAAGTTCACGCCACCGATGTGACGAATGCTTCGCGCACGCTCCTGCTGAATTTAAAATCTCTCCAATGGGACGATGCCTTGGCCAATCACCTGCGCGTTCCGGTGTCGATGCTTCCGCAGGTCAGAAACTCCAGCGGCGAGTTCGGAAGAACGGCCTCGGGTGTGGCGGGGCTGCCCGCAGGAATCCCAATTGCCGGCATCGCAGGGGATCAGCAAGCGGCGCTCTTTGGTCAAAGATGCGCCCGTGCCGGTCAGATGAAAAATACGTACGGCACCGGATGTTTCCTGCTGCTCAATACGGGCCAGTCGATCAAGCGATCTCGATCCGGATTGTTGACGACGGTTGCCTGTGATGCTGCCGGCAAACCGGCCTACGCTTTGGAGGGATCGGTCTTTGTTGCGGGGGCGGCGGTGCAGTGGCTTCGCGATGAGATGGGCATCGTCACGCAATCTTCAGAAACAGAAGCGCTTGCCGGCTCCGTGTCCGATACGCAAGGCGTTTACATGGTCCCCGCTTTTACGGGGCTCGGGGCTCCCTACTGGAAGCCGCAGGCGCGAGGGCCGATTTGCGGTTTGACGCGAGGGGTGACACGCGCGCATCTGGTCCGCGCAGCGCTGGAATCGATCGCGTATCAAACGCTGGACCTCATCCGTGCGATGGAAAGGGACGCCGGTTTTCGCATACGCCAACTCAAGGTGGATGGCGGAGCTTGCCGCAATAATTTTCTGATGCAATTCCAGTCCGATGTTTCCGGATGCGAAATTCTGCGCCCCAAAATGGTCGAAACCACTGTGCTGGGCGCCGCCCAGCTTGCCGGATTGGCCGTCGGATTTTGGAATCCAAAGCATCTGGATAATTTTCAGAAAATCGACCGGTCATTCTCTCCGCGCATGCCCAAGCCGGAAGCGGAGCGGTTGACGCAGGGATGGCGCCGCGCAGTGGAACGGGCATTGTTGTGATTCGCCGTCCGGAGCGTCTGAGTCAGCCGTTTGATTTGGCGGTGATCGGCGGCGGC
>JACQQZ010000045.1 GCA_016206755.1 Candidatus Omnitrophota bacterium | reverse complement strand
GCCGCACCAGCCGTAGCCGGAGACAACCACCGTCGTGCCTGCAATCAAAACGTTGGTCGCGCGCAAAATGCCGTCCAGAGTGGATTGTCCGGTGCCGTACCGGTTGTCAAACAGATGCTTGGTCTGTGAATCGTTGACCGCCACCACCGGAAAGAGCAATTTCTTCTGGGCTTCCAGTGAACGCAGGCGAATGACGCCCGTCGTCGTTTCCTCAGTCGAACCGATCACCTCGCGCGCTTGCGATTTTCTGGAGCTGTGCAAGAGGGATACCAGGTCGGCGCCATCATCCATCGTAATCACCGGCCGGTGATCGAGGGCTTGCTCCAGATGGCTGTAGTAGGTCTTTCGGTCTTCGCCGCGGCGGGCATACACCTTAAATCCATATTTGACCGCCAGGGCCGCAGCAATTTCGTCTTGGGTGGAGAGTGGGTTGGAAGCGCAGATGGCCACATCGGCCCCGCCGGCTTTAAGCGTCAAAGCCAACTGAGCGGTTTCTGAGGTCACATGCAAACAAGCGGCGATGCGCAATCCTTTGAGCGGCTTTTCCTTGGAAAAGCGCCGGCGAATCAGCTCCAGCACCGGCATGAACCGGCCGGCCCAGTCAATGCGCGTGATACCGCGATCGGCAAGTTTCGGATCGGTGATGTCCGGCTGAGAAGAAGCGGCGCGCGGGGAGGGTTTCATGGCCAAAGCGGCCGTTGTCATCGCTTGCCCGCCTTAGGGACAAGGCGCGCGGGGGCGTAAGCATGAGAGCCATTGCTGTTTCGAGAAGCCGACCAACCGGCTGCGCGGCGCAGCGCATCGACGCGATCCAACTCTTCCCAAGTAAAGCCCTGCTCGTTGCGGCCGAAGTGGCCGTAAGCCGCGGTCTTTTTGTAGATCGGCCGGCGGAGCTTCAAGTCGCGGATAATGCCCGCGGGCGTCAAGTCAAACACCTGGCGGATCGCCTTGACGATTGTGTCGTCGGAAACTTTTCCGGTGCCAAACGTCGTCGCCATGATCGATACGGGGTCGCGAACGCCGATGCAGTAAGCCAATTGGACCTCGCAGCGATCGGCCAGGCCCGCGGCCACCACCGTTTTGGCCACCCAGCGCGCGGCATAGCTGGCCGACCGGTCCACCTTGGAAGGATCTTTCCCGGAGAATGCGCCGCCGCCGTGCCGGCCCATGCCGCCGTACGTATCCACGATGATCTTGCGGCCGGTGACGCCCGTGTCCGCCATCGGACCTCCGACCTCGAAGCGTCCTGTGGCATTGATGAAAAGTTTCGTTTTTTTATCGACCAGGTGCTTGGGCAACACCGGATCAATGACCAATGCCCTGATGTCGGAACGCAGCTTGGGGGTCGTGACTTTCGGGCTGTGATGGGCGCCGATGACAACGGCTTCAATGCGAATCGGTTTGCCGTCGTTGTATTCCACGGTGACCTGCGACTTGCCGTCCGGCCGAAGATAATTGACCAGCTTTTGCTTTCGAATGTCGGAAAGGCGGCGGGCCAGCTTGTGAGCAAGCAGAATCGGAAGCGGCATGTACTCTTCGGTCTCATCGGTGGCATAACCAAACATCATTCCCTGATCGCCTGCCCCGCCGGTGTCCACGCCGAGCGCGATGTCCGGCGACTGCTCTTGAATGGCGATGACCACGCCGGAATTTTCCCAGTGATAGCCGAAATCCGGATCGTTGTAGCCGATGCCCTTGATGGTCTCGCGGATCAGCTTGGGGATTTCAACGTAGCAGGAAGTCGTGACTTCACCGGCGACCACGGTCAGGCCGGTCGTCACCAAAGTTTCGCAGGCCACGCGGCCTTGCGGATCTTTCTCTAAGATGGCGTCCAAGATGGCGTCTGAAACCTGGTCTGCAACTTTGTCCGGATGGCCTTCGGTGACTGATTCGGAAGTAAACAGGTGATGCGTTTTGCTCGTCATTTCAAACTTGCTCCTTTTATCGAGAACGCCTGAGTTGGTGTTTCAGGTCAGCGACCCGTTCGACCGGGGTAGGGTCCACCCGATGCAAGACGCCCAAGTATACACTGAGATGGTCCCCCAGCGCAATCATGCTGAGCATTCGTCCCAGCGGACGAGGACCTGCCACCTCCACCGGGATCACCCGCGCCCCGCTTTCCCGGATGATGCGCTGCGTGATCTCCATGCGCTTTAAGACGCGGGGGTGATACGATCTGTCTTTCAAGAAAATGACGGCGCATCGCTTCAAGAGTTTCGGAGGAAACTCCCAACCGCTGACTTCGTTGTGATTCATCTCAGGAAAAAGATGCGCGGAGGCAAGCGCTTTGGAATTTTCAGCGAGCTGTCCGCGCCATCGCGCAACGACCGCTTCCCACCCGCCGTCGGCCCCGTACACCACGCACAAACGCCCCCGGACCAGGCGCGCCAAACGCTTGGCCAAGTTGCGCGAGGCCGGCACCTGAGGCAGCCACGATTTGATGTTGCGCCCCAAGACGCCGGCTGCCGCAGTCATCTGCCGCTGGTCGATGGAGCTGAGCTTGAGACGGTTCAAAATCCCAAGCGGGGCCGCCGCCAAATAGCCGAGCGCCGCGCGCGGCGGAAGACCGGTTGGAATTTTTGCCCAAGGGACGCCTTCCTTTCGTGCGAGGCGGCTTAATCTTCCGCCGGAAGTCACCACGCAGAGCATCGCCTTGCGCTTGCGGGCCTGGGCATAAGCGGAAAGCGTTTCCTCCGTATCGCCTGAATAACTGGAGCCGATCACCAGAGTCTTGGGACCGATGTAGCCGGGAATGCCATAGGTGCGATGAACGGCAAAGGGAACGCGTGATTCGCGCGTCAGCAGCGCCTTGACCAGATCCCCGCTGATGGCCGAACCGCCCATGCCGACGAAAGCGATTTCTTGCGGGGGGCGCGGCAATCGCACCGGCAAGCTCCGGCCCTCTTCAAACCCCCGGCAAAATTGCAGGGGCATCTGCTCGATGAGCCGGAGCATTCCGGAACGATCCGTACGCGACACGACGGCAAGCGAATCCAGGGGGTTCATCCGGCCAGGTCTCCGACAAATTCTTTCAGCCGCATGTTGGCGTATTCTTCAATTTCCTTCGCCGTGGCCAATCCCAGGACGTGATCGACCACTTCCCTGGCCTGAGAGCTGGACACCGCACGGATCACTTGCTTGACTTTGGGAACATTCGCGGGACTGGTCGAGAATTCATCCAATCCCATTCCCAATAAAAGCAATGCCATGGCCGGTTCTCCCGCCATCTCGCCGCACATTCCCACCCAAATGTCCGCCGCGTGGCCGGCATCCACCACGCTTTTAATCAGGCGCAGCACGGCCGGATGGGTCGGTTCATACAGGTAGGCGATGCGCTCATTGACGCGGTCGACCGCCAAGGTGTATTGGATCAAATCGTTGGTGCCGATCGATAAGAAATCAACTTCTTTGGCGATCATGTCGCAGGTCAGCGCCGCCGAAGGAACTTCGATCATGGCGCCGACTTCCATCTCCGCATTGTACGGAACCCCGGTGGTTCTGAGTTCCTCTTTGGCTTCCTCCAACAGTTGATCGGCCTGCCAAATCTCATCCACGCTGGAAATCAACGGATACATCATTTTGACGTCGCCGTAAATCGAGGCGCGCAAAATGGCGCGCAGCTGCACCTTAAAAATGTCGGGGCGGGCCAAACAAAAACGAATGGCGCGCCAACCTAAAAAAGGATTCATCTCATGTGGCACTTTCAATCCGGAGGCAAACTTGTCCCCGCCCAAATCCAGCGTTCGAATGATGATCGGGTGGGGTGCCACTTCTTGCGCCACGTGGCGGTAGGCCTCAAACTGCTCATCTTCGGTTGGAACGTCATTCCGATTGAGGTAGAAAAACTCCGTGCGGTACAAGCCGATCCCCTCGGCGCCATGGGAGATCACGGAAGGGATCTCTTCGGGCATCTCAATGTTGGCGGAAAGCTGAACGCGGCGGTTGTCCTTGGTGACCGCCGGTAAATCTTTAATCTGTAAAAGCGCCTCGCCGACGCTCTGAAGGCGCGAGCGCAACTCTTCGTACGATTTGCGCGTGCCTTCATCCGGATTGACGACGACCACGCCGGTGGTTCCATCGACAATCATGAAATCGTCGGTTTTCACGCGCTGCGTCACATCTTCCAAACCGACCACCGCTGGAATTTCAAGCGACTTGGCCATGATGGCGGTGTGAGAGGTGCGCCCGCCGATGTCGGTGACAAAACCGATCACGTGCTGACGGTGCATCGTGGCGGTGTCCGACGGAGACAGGTCGTAAGCGACCACAATCACCGGCTCCGTCAAATCGGCCAGAGACTTGCGGCGGTGGCCCAGCAGGTGCCGGAGGACGCGCTTGCCGACGTCTTCGATGTCGCTGGTGCGTTCGCGCAAATATTCATCCTCCACTTTCGAGAAGGCCCGCACGTAGCGCTTGAGCACGTCGTAGAATACGCACTCAACAGCCAGCTGTTCGGATTTCAACCGATTGAAAACATCCTCGATGAGGGCGCGGTCTTCCAAGACCAGCAAATGGGCGTTGAAAATTTCCGCATGTTCGACACCCAGCTCCTGAGAAATCCGATCTTGAATCTCCCGGATTTCCTGGCGCGTTTGGATGAGCGCTTCTTCGTAGCGCGCGATTTCCTGGGGAATTTCTTCCGGCTTGATTTTGCGGCGCGGAATGGTGATCTCCTCGCTGTCGAGGACAAAG
>JACQQZ010000052.1 GCA_016206755.1 Candidatus Omnitrophota bacterium | reverse complement strand
GGTTTGAGCTGTATCGGCGGGGCGTAATCGTACTCGATGGCGTAGCCAAACCGCACAATCTCCGCGCGCTCCAAACCGGGAACGGTGCGGATCAGGGCGACTTGCACCTCCGGCGGCAAACTCGTCGAGATTCCGTTGATGTAAATCTCGCGCGTGGCACGGCCTTCCGGCTCCAAAAAAATCTGGTGGCGGTCTTTGCCGGAAAACTTGACGACTTTGTCTTCGATGGAAGGGCAGTAGCGCGGCCCAACGCCTTGAATGCGGCCGGCGTAGAGCGGGGAACGGTGTAAATTTTTCCGGACGATGTCGTGCGTCTGGCCGTTGGTGTACGTGATCCAGCAATGGATCTGTTCGACGCTGAGATTTTGCGCGGCGTGCGAAAAAGGCTGGGGTGGACTGTCTCCGGGCTGAACTTCAAGACCCTCGTAGGCAATCGTTGTTCCCGCCAGCCGAGGCGGGGTGCCTGTTTTGAATCGTTTGAGCGTGATGCCCTGATTGATCAAGCTTCCGGAAAGTCCCATCGCGGCCGCTTCCGCAAAGCGGCCGCCGCGCATCTGATGCTCTCCGACATGAATCAGTCCTTGAAGAAAAGTTCCGGTGGTAATGACAACCGATTTCCCCAGGAAGCGGATGCCGGCTTGCGTGTCGACGCCGGCGGCTTGACCGTTTTCGACAACCAGCGCTTCGGTGGATTGCTGTTTGATGTCGAGACGGGGCGTTTCTTCCAGCAGATGCTTCATCGTGAACTGATAAAGTTTTTTGTCGCATTGAGCGCGCGGCGCCCACACCGCCGCGCCGCGCGCGGTGTTGAGCATTTTAAAATGAATGCCCGCCTGGTCGG
The DNA here is from genome assembly GCA_016206755.1 of Candidatus Omnitrophota bacterium. Taxonomy (GTDB): domain Bacteria; phylum Omnitrophota; class Gorgyraeia; order 1-14-0-20-64-10; family JACQQZ01; genus JACQQZ01. The sequence goes on along the minus strand of JACQQZ010000052.1, from coordinate 6,972 downwards.
CGATCTTGCCCATCTCGCCGCCCAAGGCATCGATCTCGCGCACCAGGTGTCCCTTGGCGGTGCCGCCGATGGCGGGGTTGCAAGACATCTGGGCAATGGTGTCGAGGTTGAGGGTTAAGAGGAGCGTTTGACAGCCGAGGCGCGCTGCCGCGAGCGCCGCTTCGCATCCGGCGTGGCCCGCACCGACAACAATCACATCGTAGGAACGCTCATAGACGTACATGGCAAGAGCTTTGTTTAAATTACGCTTTGGATTTTAAGGTGACGCGTACTTTGGCCTGGGAGGCGCCTTTCATGCCAAAGAGCCCCTTCTCTCCTTCGGAGAGGATTTTGACAATCACCTGATTGCGCTTGGCGCGCAAAGCGGCCAGGGACTTGGCGATGGCATCCTGCACCGTCGGAGATTCCATCTCGACGGAAGCCGGCGGAGGGGGGGAAGATTTTTTAGAGGGAGTCATGGGCGCTCACGCGATCCGGCGCAGCATAAACTGCTGCTGGATGACCACCAGCGTGGTGCTCAGCAACCAGTAGAGGACAAGTCCGGAGGGCAACGTGTAAAACATAAAACCGAACAGAAGCGGCATAAAAACAAAAACCTGCTGTTGAATCCGCTGCTCTTCCGTTAAGGCTTTGCCTCGCGAAGAGATTTTTTGCTGTAAGAACATCATGGCGGCCATGGCGATGGGCAAGACGTTGACCGTCGAACCGACCACCGGAAGCGCCGCCGGAAATTTCAAAATGGCGTCGGGGGCGGCCAGATCGCGGATCATCAAAAATCGCGCGCCGCGCAATTCGGGCGACCGCGTCAGCACCTGATAAAGACCCATGAGAATCGGCATCTGCAGTAAGAGCGGCAGGCATCCGCCCAGCGGGTTGACTTGGTGTTTTTTGTACACCTTCATCAATTCTTCGTTGAGCTTCTTCGGGTCGGATTTGTGTTTTCCCTGCAACGCTTTGATTTCCGGCTGCACCAGCTCCATTTTTTTCATCGTGCGAAAGCTGGTCCAGGTCAGCGGGTAAGTCAGCAAACTCAAAAGAACGGTCAGAAGGACAATCGCAAAACCGTAATTGCCGGTCCATCGATGCAAACCGTTCATGCCCGCCTCGAGCAGGCGAGTCACCGTGGTCAGCGCGCCCAAAGACACGGCCGTGTCCATTTTCAAAGCATCCAGATAACGGTAATCCAGCGGCCCTGCATAAAAGCGCATGTGGAGCTGCCGCATTTCTCCCGGAGCCAGCGCCATCGGGGCATACTCCGCCCATGCCTGCGGCAAGCGCCTGCCGTCGTCGGTCACCCGCAACGCCTGCGGTTTTTCCTGGGGCTCGAAGATGGCTGTGTAGTATTTGGTTTGAGCGGTGACCCACTGAACGTCGCCCGCAAATCGTGCGGCAGGGGCCGAGGCCTTTAAATTGTGGATCTTGCCTGCGACGTTGCTGCGCAAAAGACGGTAGCGCCCATGCTCGTGCGGATCATTCAAGCTGCGGCCGGCTAAAATTCTGGGCTGAACGGTTTGTGAAGCGTTGGTGGGATTGGTCAAAGTGAAGGTGACGTTGACGGCATTGTTTTGGGCATCTTTCGAAAAATCATACTGCAGACCGGCTTCAACGCCACCGGGAGCTTGCCCCTTAAAACTGGCGATGACTTCGCTGGCCGCCGGCTGCGGGCTCCACTCCATCCAGGGGGTAGAATTTTCATTCCAAGCGACTGTCAATAGCCCCAGACCTTCTTCGGGAGATAGGAGATTCAGCTCTCCTGGACTGACAGGATATTGGGGCTGACGGATGGCAAGCCGAACAATAGCAGCGGTAGGGGCTGAAATTCCAAAAGAGGTGCTTTTAGACGTGTATTCCCTAAAAACAGTCTGTTTTTCATAGATTTGTGGAGTAGATTTAACTAATTCCTGATTATTTTGAGAAGTTTGTGGAGTAGATTGGAATTGTGTTGTCTGTGCTTGTAGAGGCGTGCTTTGGGGATTTTGAACGTTTTGGGGCTTAGGGGCCAGCCCCAATTGCTGCATCAATGAGGGCCAGCCCATCAAAATCAAAAATGTCAGGGCAAAGGCCAGCAACAACCGCTGCTGAATGTCATCTTTTTGCTCGTTCACTGCATACTCTTTCTGGGTACAAGATCGACTCCGCCCGGGCATAGCGGATGGCATTTCAATAGGCGCCACGCCCCCAACAGAAGCCCTTTGAGGGGGCCGTGGATCTGGATGGCTTCCTTTGTGTAATCCGAGCAGCTGGGCCAAAAACGGCATGCTGGAGGAAAAAACGGCCTGGCGAAGAATTGATACCGTTCAATCAGACGTACTGGAAGATCCTGGATGTATTTTCGCACGCTTTTTCATTTCCTTGCAAGCGGTATCGATGATCCTGAGCAGCTCCCCTTCCACTTCCGCGTAACTCCACCCGGTGGGAGCGCTAAAAACAGTAACGACCACTTCCAGTCCGGCCAATTTTTCCGGATGGTGGCGAAACACCTCTCGAATCCAACGCTTCCACCGGTTCCGATCGACGCTGGATTGAACGCTCAGACGGCGAAGGGTCATTCCGAGCTTGCCCGGACGCTGCCGTTCTTGATCCGGCAGGGGAGCGACATGAACCGTCATGGCTCGCCCATTGGCCTTTTGACCTTGCGTATAGATCCTCCGAAAATTTTCGGAAGGCATCCGATGCTGCCGGTGACGAAAGAGAAGGCGGCTCAGGGGATGAGGCGGTGGCGGCCTTTTTGGCGCCGGCGTCTGAGCACGGCGCGTCCGGTGCGCGTCCTCATGCGTCGAAGGAAGCCGTGCCGGCGTTTGCGTTTTAAGACAGACTTGGGACGCAGCCTCTTTTTCATGAGGGGCGTATTTTACTCTTCTTAGGGCTTGACCGTCAAGCCGAAAACGTTCTATACTACACCTGCTTTACTCCGATTGTGGATAACCTGTGGGTAACTTATGGCTCGCCTGTCCATCGATCATTGGCCTCAAATTTTGGAGCTCATCCGACGAGAAGTCGGAGATCAAACCTATGAGACCTGGTTTAAACCAACTCGGGCTGTCTCTGCCGAAGAAGGCCGGTTGACGGTCGAAACCCCGAATCGATTTTTCCGCGATTGGCTGGTGGAACACTTTGAGCCGATTGTGCGCCGCTGCGCAGACCAAATCAGCGAGGGTTCAACTCAAATCAGTTTTTCGATTGCCGCGACTCCCCCTGCTGTTCCGGAGCGGGAAACGCGCGCCGGGGTCGCGGCGCAGACCTTGGCGGCCCTGGAACCGCCCGCCCGCCCAGCCGCGGTGGCCGGATTAAACCCCAAATACACTTTTGACTCTATTGTGATCGGTTCCTCCAACCGTTTTGCCCAGGCCGCAGCCCTGGCCGTGGGCAACGCCCCGGCGAAAGCGTACAATCCGTTGTTTATCTACGGCAAAGTGGGGTTGGGAAAAACCCATCTTCTGCATGCCATCGGCCATCAAGCGGTGTCGCTGAATGCACATGCTAAAATTCTCTACATCTCCAGCGAGCAATTTACCAATCAGCTGATCACCGCCATCCAAACCCGTTCGACGTTGAAATTCCGGGAGCGCTATCGAACGATGGATGTGCTTCTCATCGACGACATTCCATTCATCGCCGGCAAAGAATCGACTCAGGAAGAGTTCTTCCACACCTTCAACACTCTCTACGACGCCCACAAACAAATCGTCCTGTGCAGCGACCGGTCTCCCAAAGAAATCCGCGGCTTGGAAGAGCGTTTGATTTCGCGGTTTGAGTGGGGGCTGGTCACCGACATTCAGCCGCCGGATCTGGAAACCCGAACCGCCATCTTGCGCAAAAAAGCCCAGGGTTATAAAGTATTCGTCCCGGACGATGTGACCGCTTTTATCGCCGAGCGGATCCACTCCAACATTCGCGAGCTGGAGGGGGCGCTCATCCGGGTGGTGGCTTATTCCGCGCTGGTGGGCCAGGAAATTTCCAAGGAATTGGCCCAGGAGGTCCTCAAAGAGATGGTGCTGGAGGAGGCCAAACGGATTTCCATCGAGCTCATCCAGCAAAAAGTGGCTGAATATTACGACATTCGCCTTTCCGAAATGCGGGCCAAGCGCCGGACAAAACAGGTGGCATACCCGCGGCAAATGGCGATGTATCTGTCACGGCAACTGACCGACTCCTCCTTGCCGGCCATTGGGGAAAGCTTTGGGGGAAGGGACCATTCGACGGTCTTGTATGCCTGTGAAAAGATTGAGCAAGAAGCTCTGGATAACTCCAAGACAAAAGGGGTTGTTGACCACCTCATGAAGGTTATCCGTGGATAACTCCCAGGTTATCCACAGCCGCTCCACATGCTTAACTGATTTTAGGGATAGGGGTTAATGAGATTTCCTGGTACAATGCTCGCCTACCACGGCTACGTGTTTTTGTTCTTTAGAAAGAAAGGCACTTAGAAGCAATGAAAATCACACTCGATAGTCAAATCCTCTCCAAGGGAATTCACCACCTTCAAAACATCACCAGCTCCCGGTCCACTCTACCTGTTCTTTCCAATCTTTTGATCGAAACAGGGGAAAGTCAGATTCAGCTCACAGGGACGGATCTTGAAATCGGTATTACCACTACCATTCCGGCGCAAATTCATGAGCCGGGGTCGACCACCATTCCAGCCAGACGGTTTGGAGACCTCATCAAAGAGCTTCCGGCGCAGCCCGTGACCATCACCGTTAAAAAAAATCACATCGCCGTTTTGGAATGTGAAAAGAGTCATTTCAAGCTCATGGGGCTTCCCCCTGAAGAATTCCCAAAACTTCCCAACATTCCTCAACAGCAACCGATCCAGATTCCGCAAAAAGCGCTTTCGAGTATGCTGGACATGACGGTCTTTGCGATGTCGCACGATGAGAGCCGGTATGTTTTGAACGGAATTTACTTCGCTTATAAAAAAGGAAAATTACGCTTGGTGGCCACCGACGGAAGACGGTTGGCGATGGTGGAGCGCGCCATGAATCATTCCGGGGGAGATCAGCGCGCCATTATCCCCACCAAAGCCATTCACGAGCTTCATCGCTTGTTGGGATCCGACGAAACCGTCAAAATCATATTCGGCGGCAATCAGGTGAAATTTGAGTTGGGCGCTTCCACGCTGGTTTCCAGGACGGTGGAGGGAGAATTTCCAAATTACGAACAAGTGATTCCGCCGGAAGTCCACGAAAAAGTCAAACTTTCACGCGAGGCGTTTTTATTGGCCATCCGCCGGGCCAGTCTCTGGGCCACGCCGGAATCCCAGTCGGTCAAGCTCGATCTTGGAAAAAATAAACTGGTGATTTCCAAACAGACGCCCGATCTCGGGGAAGCCCGAGAGGAAGTGGAGGCGGAGTATGCCGGACAAGAGATGAGCGTCGGTTTTAATCCCGGCTACCTGATGGACGTTTTGAAGAGCTTGCCCGAGGAATTAATCGATGTGGAGCTGCCGGGACCGGAACGCCCCGGGGTGATCCGGACGAAGGATCAATACGTCTACATCGTGCTGCCGATGCAGCTGACCTAAAAGTGAATTCAAAATCCAGCCCCCAGCCGCTGAAAGACATCTTAAACCCGTTGATGAAGCGCTGGGCGGATGAGAAGCGTCCAGGCGCCGAAGACATCCGCAGGATGTGGCGGAAATTGGTTGGAACAAAAGCGGCACAGCACAGTTGTCCGACCAGCTTGCGGAAAGGAGAGCTTCTGGTTGCAGTCGATACGTCGGTTTGGCTGTGGAACCTCAGTCTGCGGCGCGGAGAATTTCTAAAAGAATTGCAAGCGTCGTGGGGTTCAGACAGCGTTCAATCGGTACGATTCAAAATCAAGCCCCTTTCAAAAAAGGATTCCAACTGATGGCGCGATCCAGGACGCAAGAATCTGTCAAGGAAGAGAAGCGGGCGGCAACGCCTCAGTCCGCGAAATACGACGCAACGACCATCCAGGTGTTGGAAGGCGTGGAAGCGGTGCGCAAACGGCCGGCCATGTACATCGGCGATACCGGCACGCGCGGCCTGCATCATTTGGTCTACGAGGTCGTCGACAATTCCATTGACGAAGCGATGGCAGGGCACGCCAAGAACATCGATGTCACCATTCACCCGGACAACTCCGTGTCGGTGGCCGATGACGGCCGCGGGATTCCCGTCGACATCCACAAAACCGAGAAAAAACCTGCCGTGGAAGTGGTGCTGACGACGCTGCATGCCGGCGGCAAGTTCGATCACCGCGCGTATAAAGTTTCCGGCGGTTTGCACGGCGTCGGCGTCAGCTGCGTCAACGCCCTCTCGGAGTGGATGGAAGTCAAAGTCCACCGCGACGGGAAGATCCATCACCAGCGTTACGAGCGCGGCAAGACGGCGACCCGGTTGACGGTGGTTGGAAAGACCAAGGCGACCGGCACCCACGTGACGTTCAAGGCCGACAAAGAAATTTTCAGCATCAAAATTGATTATTCCAGCGACATTCTCATCAACCGCTTCCGGGAGCTCGCGTTCCTGAATTCCGGGATCAAGATCACATTTACCGACGAGCGCTCCGACAAATCCCTGGAATTTTATTACAAGGGTGGCTTAAAAGAATTCGTCCAATTTCTCAACAAAGGCAAGACCCCCCTCTACAAAGAAATCGTCTATTTCGAGCGCGAGAAAGACGGGATCGTTGTCGAGGGGGCGCTTCAACACAACGACAGCTATGCCGAAGCGCTGTTTAGCTTTGCCAACAACATCCATACGATTGAGGGCGGCACGCATTTAAGCGGGTTTAAGTCGGGCTTAACGCGCGCGATCAATCAATACTGCAAGGAAAAAAGCCTCATCAAGGAAAGCGACGGACAGCTTTCCGGCGATGATGTGCGCGAGGGGCTGACCGCCATCATCAGCGTCCGCATTCCCAATCCTCAGTTTGAAGGCCAGACCAAGACAAAATTGGGCAATGGCGAGGTGGAAGGTTTGGCCGCCAGCGTGGTCAACGACGCTT
>JACQQZ010000042.1 GCA_016206755.1 Candidatus Omnitrophota bacterium | reverse complement strand
TGGGGGTCAAGATCACCTACAATCTCAAAGAAGCGGTTAAAGATGCGGATGTTCTGATGCTGCTGCGCCTTCAATTGGAGCGGCAAAAAGAAAATCTCCTGCCGTCCATCCGCGAGTACTCCAAACTGTTCGGGGTCGATCGTGAAAAACTGTCCTGGGGTAAAAAAGATTTGATCGTGATGCACCCGGGTCCCGTCAATCGAGGCATTGAGCTGGCGCCGGAAGTGGCCGACGGCCCGCAATCGGTTATTTACGATCAAGTGACCAACGGCATCGCTGTTCGCATGGCCGTTTTGTATCTGGTCTCCGGCGGCAAGCAGGTGAAGAGAGCGCGTCCGGCGCCGGCTCCCGTGCAACCGGTGGGGGTCTGATGAAACTTTTGATCAAAGGCGGGCGCGTGGTGGATCCGGCCAACAAGTTGGATGCCGCTTGCGACATTCTCATTGAAGCCGGCGTCATTGCCAAGGTCGCCCCCAAAATCGCCGCGGCGGATGCGGAAGTTTTGGATGCCTCCGGGAAAATTGTTTTCCCGGGATTCATCGACATGCACGTGCACCTGCGTTCCCCCGGCCGCGAGGAGAAAGAAACCGTTGCCACGGGGACTCGCGCGGCGGCCAAGGGGGGCTTTACGGCGATTTGCGCCATGGCCAACACCGAGCCGCCGGCCGACAGCCGCCCTGTCATTGATTATCTGTTGGCGGAGGCGCGCCGCGTGGCGGCGGTCCGCGTTCTGGCGGTCGGCGCCGTCACGAAAGGCCTGGCAGGGGAGTCGTTGGCGGAGTTTGGAGATTTGAAGGCAGCCGGCGCGGTCGCTCTCTCCGACGATGGGCACTCCATCATGAATGCGCAGCTGATGCGCCGCGCCCTGGAGTATGCCCAGATGTTCGATCTGCCGATCATCACACATGCCGAGGACAAAACGCTCTCGGCCGGCGGCGTGATGCATGAAGGGCTGGTCTCGGTCAAACAAGGAATCCAAGGAATCCCATCCACGGCTGAAACGGTCATGGCCGCACGCGATATCCTGTTGGCCGAAGCCGCGGGCGGCCGTCTTCACATCGCCCACGTCAGCGCCGGTCAAACGGTCGATCTGATTCGAGCCGCTAAGGCGCGCGGCGTCCAAGTGACCGCCGAGGTCACCCCGCATCATCTGGCGCTCACCGACCAGGCGCTGGGGCAGTACGAGTCGAATTTTAAGATGAACCCTCCGCTGCGCAGCCCCGAAGACCGGACCGCTTTGCAAAAAGCGCTCGCCGCCGGCGTGATTGACGTGGTCGCCACCGATCATGCGCCGCACACGCACGCCGAAAAAGAACTGGAAATTCAAACGGCCCCCTTCGGAGTGATCGGCTTGGAAACGGCGCTCGGGGTGCTGATGACGGTGATGGTCAAAACCGGTTTGATGACGTTGTCGCAGCTGGCCGAAGTGATGAGCTTGAGAGCCGCCAGAATTTTAAAAATTTCCGGCGGGACTTTATCCGTTGGTGCGGCAGCCGATGTCGCGGTGGTGGACCCTGACAGCGCTTGGACGGTGACCCCGTCCGTCTTTGAATCGAAATCCGGGAATTCCTCTTTCTTGGGCCGGACTTTAAACGGCAGAGTCACCGATGTCTGCGTATCGGGACGACCTGTTTTGCGCAACGGCATCATTGTCAATGGAAAGGAGCAGGCACATGTTCACGCGGGGTGATCCTTGGATCAAGCGCGCAAGCGCCGGACTGATTGTTTGGGCCATTGGCGCCGTGTTGGTTTCTTCGGCCCAAGCGGCGGCCGCTGAGGCGGTCGACGCAGAACGGTTGGAACAGCTCAAACAAAAGGCAACCGCTGTCGAGAGCTACAGGGCCGATTTCGTCCTCGTCGTCAAAGATGAGAAAGAGCCGGTCACGCTCAAAGGCAACATCCTCTATCAAAAACCGGACAAGCGCCGTGTCGATTTTGACAACGCCGGACTCAACGAGGATGTTGCAGAAGTGGTCGTTTCCGACGGTCTCTATGAATGGCAATACTTCCCTCAGCGCAAGACGGTTTACAAGACCGACTGGGCCAAAATCAAGTCTGCCGGAATCAAAGATCAATCCTTTGAGCTGCGCGGATTGCACCAGCCGTTCATTGATGTCAAGCCGGAGAGCGTGCGTTTCTTGGGAACCAAGATAGAAGGTAAAGAGGCCCTGGAAACTTACGAGGCGGATCCGGCGGATGCCCTGGTGGCTGACGCCCCGTTTCAACCCGGCAAAGTGAAAATTTTAATTTCGCCCGGCGACGGACTGACCCGCCAATTGTCGATGACGGATGCGCAAGGCAACGAAGTTCTGAATCAGAAATACACCAAAGTTCAGACGGGTGTTCCGATCAAACCCACCGAGTTTGATTTCAAACCTCCCCAAGACGCCGAGATCGTCGACATTTCTCAGGACCGGATGGATGCTGCCCATGCGCTGGATCTTCCCCCGGAAGAGCCATGGACCGGAGATCCTCAGTCATGAGCCGGCATTCCCGGTGGATGTTGATCGCTCTTCTGTGGCTGACCGGTTGTGCTTCGGCACCCAGGACACCTCCGGGGGAAATGGCGGCGGAAGAATACGGCGAGGATTATGATGCGCGGCGGATGCTGCTGATGGGAGACATCGCGCGGCGGTTTGAAGACTATGATTTGGCGGTGCAGTCTTACCAAAAAATCGCCGAGCGTTTTCCAAACACACGATGGGCAACACAGGCCGCATCCGCCATAGAAGCCGCCAAGGCGGACGCAAAGCAGCACCTCGCGCTGTGGGATACGGAAGCGGGGGGAACCCCCGCGGGGGAACATGCCCGGCGCCTGCTGCTGATGGGAGATGTCGCTTACAAACACGGCGACGCGCTCCTGGCGCTGAAATTCTATGAGCGCACCTACACCGTTTCATCGGATTCCATGTACGGACGAAAAGCCGCTTCCAAAATTCGCTGGATACGCCGCTGGAAAAATCCAGGCCCCCAATCCTAGCGCCCCCGGCACCAGCCCCAGGTAAAAAGTGAAAGCGCTGCTTGCTTTAGAAGACGGAACGGCATTTACCGGAGAGTCGATCGGCGCTTCCGGCACCACCTCCGGGGAAGTCGTTTTTAACACGTCGATGACCGGCTACCAGGAAATTTTGAGCGACCCTTCCTACGCCGGCCAAATTGTCGCCATGACTTATCCCTTGATCGGCAACACCGGAGTCAACGGGGAAGATCTGGAATCGGGGCAAGCTCAGCCCGAAGGTTTTATCATCAAGGAATTGTCCGCCGTTGCTTCCAATTGGCGAAGCAGCCAGTCCTTGGGCGATTGGCTGGCCCAATGTGAAGTCGTCGGCATTCAAGGCATCGACACGCGCCAATTGACGCGGATTTTGCGGCTCAAAGGGGCTCTCAAAGGAATGATTTCAACCGAGGTGCTGGATCCCAGGGCGCTGGCGGCGCGTGCCCAGGCATCCCCAAGCTTGGTCGGCCAGGACATGGTTCGTCTTGTCACCTGCAGCCAGCCGAAAGTTTTGGATCCGCCGGCGGGGGTGCGCGAGCGTTTTCGCGTGGCCGCCCTGGACTGCGGCACCAAGCGCAACATCTTTCGCATGCTCACGCAGATGGGCTGCCGGGTGGAGGTTTTTCCCGCTTCCACCTCCGCCGGCGAAATTTTAAAACAGGATCCGGATGGGCTTTTTCTCTCCAACGGCCCCGGCGATCCGGAGGCCGTTCCTTACGTGGTTGAAACCGTGCGGGATCTGATCCCGAAGATGCCGGTGTTCGGCATCTGCCTGGGGCATCAGATTTTGGGACTGGCCTTAGGGGGCAAGACGTACAAACTCAAATTCGGCCATCACGGGGGCAATCATCCGGTTTTGGACGTCGCCGCCGGCAAGGTCGAGATTACAACTCAGAATCACGGGTTTGCCGTCGATGTGCCGAGCATTCCCGGGGATCAGGTGGAGCAGACCCACGTGAATCTTTACGACAAAACCGTGGAAGGGATGCGCCATAAAACGCTGCCGGTCTTTTCCGTTCAGTATCATCCCGAGGCCTCGCCCGGGCCGCACGATGCGCACCACCTCTTCCGGCGATTTTTAGAATTCATGGAAAAGCGCCCTCGGAAAACAGATGCCTAAGCGCAAGGATATTCACAAAATTCTCATCATCGGCTCCGGCCCGATCATCATCGGGCAGGCGTGCGAGTTTGATTATTCCGGCACGCAGGCCTGTAAGGCGCTCCGGGAAGAGGGCTATGAAGTTGTCCTGGTCAATTCCAACCCCGCCACGATCATGACCGACCCGGAATTCGCCCATCGCACCTACATCGAACCGATCACCCCTGATTTTGTCGAAGCCGTCATTGCGCGGGAACGCCCGCAGGCCCTTTTGCCGACCCTGGGCGGGCAGACTGGCCTCAACGTCGCCATTCAGTTGGCGGACCGCGGGGTGCTGGCGAAATACAACGTGGAAATGATCGGCGCGGACGCCCAGGCCATTCGCAGAGCCGAGGACAGGCATCTGTTCAAAGAAACGATGGCCTCCATCGGCCTGGATTTGCCCAGGAGCGAGGTGGCCTGCTCCCTGGAGGACGCCAAGCGAATCGCGCAAGAACTTGGATTCCCCGTCGTGGTGCGCCCCGCCTTTACGCTGGGCGGGACCGGCGGCGGCATTGCGTACAACTTGGAAGAGCTCTCTGAAATTGCCGAGCGCGGCTTGGGCTTGAGCATGGTCGGCGAAGCGTTGATTGAGGAATCGATTTACGGCTGGAAAGAATATGAGCTGGAGGTGATGCGCGACCGGAACGACAACGTGGTCATCATCTGCTCCATTGAAAATTTTGATCCGATGGGGATCCACACCGGAGACTCCATTACGGTGGCCCCCGCGCAGACGTTGACCGACCGCGAATATCAAGCGATGCGCGATGCAGCCATCCGCGTGATCCGCGCGATCGGCGTTGAGACGGGCGGCTCCAACATCCAGTTTGCCGTCAATCCGGAAACCGGCCGCAGGGTCGTCATCGAAATGAACCCGCGCGTCTCGCGCTCCTCGGCGCTGGCTTCCAAGGCCACCGGATTTCCGATTGCAAAAATCGCCGCCAAATTGGCGGTCGGCTACACGCTGGATGAGCTTCCCAACGACATCACCCGGGAAACCCCGGCCTGTTTCGAGCCGGTGCTCGACTACTGTGTGGTGAAAATCCCGCGCTGGGCATTTGAAAAGTTTCCGGCGGCCGACCCGACGCTCACCGTCCAGATGAAATCGGTCGGCGAAGTCATGGCCATCGGCCGCACTTTTAAGGAAGCGCTGCAAAAGGCGGTTCGGTCTCTGGAGATCGGGCGGTTCGGTTGGGGAGCCGACGGCAAAGATGCCGTCATGACGCGGGAACAGATCGTTGAGAAATTGCGCATCCCCAATTCAGAACGGCTCTTTGCGCTGCGCGCCGCCTTGGTTGCCGGTATTTCCGCGGAGGAAATCCAGCGTCTGACCAAAATCGACCCCTGGTTCTTGGAGCAGCTTCAGCAGATTTTGCAGGTCGAGCAGGAAATCAAATCCGCCCCTTTGAGCTTAAGCGGCGTCTCGGCCGATCTGCTGCGCCGGGCAAAGCAGAACGGTTTCAGCGACCGGCAGTTGGCCCATCTGTGGTCGACGACGGAAGCCAATGTCCGGCAATTGCGCAAGCAGGCCGGAATTTTTCCCTCCTACAAACTGGTGGATACCTGCGCAGCGGAATTTGAAGCGTACACCCCTTACTTTTACTCGACGTACGATCCAGAGGACGAGAGCCGCCCTTCGAAGCGCAGAAAAATCATGATTCTCGGCGGCGGCCCCAACCGCATCGGTCAAGGCATTGAGTTTGACTATTGCTGCGTGCACGCCGCCTTCGCATTCAAAGAGATCGGCTATGACAGCATCATGGTCAATTCCAATCCAGAAACCGTTTCGACCGACTACGACACCTCCGACCGCCTCTATTTCGAGCCGTTGACCCTCGAAGACGTCCTCAACATCGTCGAGCGGGAAAAACCGGACGGCGTGATTGTTCAATTCGGCGGGCAGACGCCGCTGAATTTGGCGCTGGCTTTGAAAGCGGCAGGGGTGCCGATCATCGGAACGCTCCCGGAAGCCATTGATCGCGCCGAAGACAGAAAGAAATTTGCAGCGCTGCTCGAAAAGCTCAATTTAAGACAGCCGCCCAACGGGACTTCCACCGCCGTTGAAGAAGCCGTCGCGATTGCGCAAAAACTGGGGTATCCGGTGTTGCTGCGTCCTTCGTATGTGTTGGGAGGGCGGGCGATGGAGATTGTTTATGACGAGCATGGCCTGCGGGATTACATGGCGCGCGCCGTTGCCGCCTCTCCGGACAAGCCGATCCTCGTCGACAAATTCCTGGAAGATGCCATTGAAGTCGATGTGGATGTTATTTCCGATGGAAAAACTGCCGTGGTCGGCGGAATCTTGGAGCACGTCGAAGAAGCCGGTGTTCATTCCGGCGATGCCGCCATGGTCATGCCTCCGCATACGCTGTCCTCTGAGGTCATGGATGAGATTCGCCGCGCGAGCCATCGGCTGAGCGCTGAGCTGGGCGTGGTGGGGCTGATGAACATCCAATTTGCGGTCAAAGGCAAGACGGTCTATGTTTTGGAGGTCAACCCGCGCGCCTCGCGCACTGTTCCGTTTGTGTCCAAAATGATCGGCGTTCCTTTGGCCAAGCTTGCGGCAAAAGTGATGGTGGGGCAGACATTGCGAGAGCTTGGATTCACCCAGGAGATCATTCCGCCGTACATTGCCGTGAAGGAATCGGTCTTTCCATTTGCGCGGTTTTTCGGGGTTGACATCATCTTGGGCCCTGAGATGAAGTCCACCGGCGAAGTGATGGGCATTGATTCGGCGTTCGGCCCGGCTTTCGCCAAATCCCAGATCGGCGCTTACCAGCAGCTGCCCACGCAGGGAACCGCTTTTGTCAGCGTCAAAGACAAGGACAAGCGCCTGGTGGCCCCGGTGGTTCGCAAGCTCATCCAACTCGGATTCTCGATCGTGGCCACCCCGGGAACGGCGGAATTTTTGCGGCGCGAAGGACTTTCTGTGGAGGAGATTCATAAAATTCACGAAGGCCGCCCCCACGTGCTCGACTTGATCCGGGACGATAAAATTGATCTGATCATCAATTCTCCGTCGGGCAAGGTGACCAAAGGGGATGAATCGCTCATCCGCTCCCTGGCGGTGGCCAACGGCATCCCCTGCATCACCACCATGCCGGGGGCGCAGGCATCTGTGAGCGGCATTGAAGTGCTCAAGCGCGGCAATCTGAGCGTCCTTTCCCTGCAGGAGTGGCACCAGAAGCTTCGCCAAAGCGTCAAGGTGACCTGATGGAAATGGGCATTGTTCAGCGACGCAGCCGCGTCGTCTCCAATCGCGCCATCGCCCGCGACCATTTTCAGCTTTCTCTCTACGCTCCAGAAATTTCCAAGAAGACTCGTCCCGGACAATTCGTCCACATTCGTTGCACTCCAGAACAAGATGCAACATTTCCACTTTTGCGCCGACCGTTTAGCATCTACGATGCCGATCCAAAACGCGGCACCTTCGATCTGATCTACAAAGTGGTCGGGACTGGGACGGAATCATTGCGCGACGTGGTCGCCGGTCAAGAATTGGATGTCCTGGGACCTTTGGGCACTCAATTTACAGTTCCATCTGGATTAAAACGCGCCATCTTGGTCGGTGGGGGTGTTGGCATTCCTCCGCTTTATTTTTGGGGCAAAGATCTCAAACGCCGGAAGTTTATTGTCGATGCTTTCTTGGGTGTGCAAACCAAGGATTATTTGATTTGCGCCGACGCCTTTCAAAAAGCAAAAATTACGACCCACATTTCAACCGATGATGGAAGCGTAGGTTTCCGTGGATTTGTGACGGAGGCCATTGAACAACAATTTCGCCGTCATCCTCCCACCCCCGGTACAGCGCTTTACATCTGCGGCCCAACACCGATGATGAAGGCCGCAACAAAATTGGCAGAGCGTTGGAGTTTGCCCGCCCAAGTGTCGTTGGAAGAGCGCATGGGATGCGCCATGGGTGTTTGCATGGGCTGCATTGTCGAAATCGCCGGTCCGCACGCGACGGCCCACAAAAAATACCAGCGCGTCTGCACCGAGGGCCCGGTTTTCCCTGCGGAAGCTGTGGTGTGGAGATAACTGTGAATTATGGATCCATCATAAATTTTTGTAACTTCAAGAAAACCGGGGGGAGCCCTGCGCCCATTCCTAGGCGATGCTCCTATGGAGCATCGCGACCACCAAAGGGCGGATGGCCGACCGGAACATCCTGGGCCCAAGGGGCCCGAGTGAAGGCGCCGGTATTTTCAGCAGAGGAAATCGTATGGCGCTGACAAAAATATTCCAAAGTTTAACTTTACTCTTCTGTTTGATATCGCCCGCCGTGCTTGATGCGCAAGAAGATGCGCAAGAAGATGCGCAAGAAAGGGAATTTACGGTTGTCTATCCCTCTGTTTATGCCGAGCAAGGCGCCTCCGTGGTGATACGCGGGAGCACGGGGGCGGACGCGCGACTGACCAGCGAGGTTCTTTCCACCTTGGAAAAACTTCAGATTGCCGGCGGAATCAATCAACCTTTGACCCGGGTCGATACGGAGCTCGTTGATTTGGAAGAGGAAGAAGGCGTCATTATAGAAAAATGGACCCTGGTTAGCTTTTCCGGCAGCCGCGCTTATCAAGTGACCTTTGATTTAACCCCGCCCCCTGATTTTCCTGGGAAAGTGCAAATACAAGCTACAGAGTGGGAAAAGGCGCCTTCCTCATGAAAACCATGCCGGGTAAGCTTGCGCTCCAAAATCCGGTGATGGTGGTTTCTAGGATATTCAGAGATGGTGATATTTTTATACCCGATCAGATATATATACAGCGTGAATCACACGATGATATACCTGATAGGGTATATTTTATTAAAATCATATCATAAAGGGTATAATTATACCTATTTATACTTGATTTTATACCTGATATAGTATAATCTATGAATGTCATGAAAGATATTGGGAAAACCATCCAGCAGCTTCGGAAACGGTCCGGCTTGACCCAAGTGAAATTCTCAAAACGGGCCGGGGTGGGCCTGC
>JACQQZ010000041.1 GCA_016206755.1 Candidatus Omnitrophota bacterium | reverse complement strand
CTCGGGGACAGCGGTACCGTTTCCGGGAGTGCCAGGTTCAAGGGGAACCTGGCACTCCCGGAAACGGTACCGCTTGCGTTCTATCAATCATCCCAAATCTTTCGGCAATGGTAATTTGGACAAATCTGCAACATGAGAAGCAAGCGGTTGATAAATCTGATACATCAATGCCAATCGATTCTGCTTAATCGAGACATCCGGATCCATGACAAATACTTTTTCAAAGAAGGAGTGCACCGTAGGAGATAAGGCGCCGTAAGTCTTCACAACTTTTTGATAGGCCTTGGCTTGGATCAAATTTGAGATTTCCGGCTCTGCCGCTTGCCAGCTTTCCCACAAGGCACGCTCTTCCGGTGCCACAAATTTTTGGGGGTCAACCTCCCCGGAAGAATCTGAGCGATTCGCCGACGCGACGATTCGTCCTGTTCGTTCCATCACCTTGCCTGCCGGAAAAAGCTCTTGGGCGCGGCGCTTTGGATCTTTCCACATTTGATTCAGTTGCTCTAAACGGTCCCACGCATCGGCCAAATTGTCGGTGGAAGCGGCAGCCACTGCATCAAACAATTCGCGGGAATATTCTCGCTGCTCACAGACAAGCCATCGAAAACGATCCAAAACAAAAGAAGTGAGTTGTTCTTGGGTCTGGCCGGCAGGTAGTTTTATCGTCGGACCCCATGATTCTATCGCCGCTTCCCAAAGGGCGTCAAGGGAGACGGGGATTCTTTTCTCGACGAGAATTCGCACGATCCCCAGCGCCTGCCGGCGAAGGCCATACGGATCGGCGCTGGAAGTCGGCGCGAGATCCACGCCAAAGAACCCGGCCAGCGTGTCAACTTTGTCCAGCAACGAAAGCCATGCCCCGGCAGCGCTGTTGGGAACGGCATCCGAAGCCGAGCGCGGCTGATACTGCTCTCGAATGGCCAGGGCGACTTCCTGGGATTCGCCATCGTGGCGAGCATGCTCACCGCCCACAATGCCCTGCAGCGTCGGAAACTCCCGGACCATTTGCGTGACCAAATCGGCCTTGGAAAGCTCGATGGCCCGCGCAATCGAAGCGCGCAAGGCCGCATCCGAAATGGGGCTTTTTTCCAAGAGAGATTTTAAGCGGGTCGATTTTTCTTCGAGCGTTCCCAACTGTTTATGAAAGATGACCTGCTTGAGCTGTGCTGCTTTCCGCCCCAGCGTGGTCTTGGTATCCTCTTTCCAAAAAAACTGCGCGTCGGCGAAACGCGCCTCAAGAATGCGTTCGTAGTTGCCCATGACGACAGCCGGCTTGGGCGGTTTGCCTTCCAGCACGGCCATGAATTTCGGCAGGAATTTTCCATCGGCCCCGCGCAAACTGAATACCTTCAAATGCTTCGCCATGGAAGCGCTCAGCACCTCCGGGGGCAGCGTCAAATAGTCCTGACGGAACGATCCCAGCGCCACCACCGGACATTCGGCCAGGAAAACATTGGCGGTCAGCAACGTTTTAAATTCCTCGTCATCGATCGGCAGGCGGCCGCCGGCCTTTCGGGCTTGGGCGCGAAGTTGATCGTGAAGTTCCGACCGTTTCGATGCACGGGCGGCGCCGCTCACGGAAACATCGCCATTCGCATCCACCGTGGCCGTCCCCGATCTCTCCAGATGAATCCCTGCCCGCTGCAGCACAGTCGCATATGCTGAAGCGCTGGGCACAGTAAGCCACGGCGTACGCGCCCGGCGCGGAGCCGCCGTCCTGCGGCCGCCGGCCACACCGGCAATCCGGCATGGGACGATGCGGGCGCCGTAGAGCGCCACGAGCCAGCGAATTGGACGGGCAAAGGTCGCGCCGGCGGCATCCCACCGCATCCGCTTGGGAAAATGAATCTGCTGGATAAGAGCGGGGATGATTTTCGAGAGTTTGGCCGCCGCCGGAGCGGTCTGTTCGGCAACCAAACAGGGGCCCCTGGGCGTTTCTTTCAGTTTCAGTTTTGAGACGGGGAGGCCCTGAGACTTTGCGAATCCGATCGCGGCCTGCGTGAAACCTCCCTGCGCATCGTAGGCAGACGCCTTTGAGGGGCCGACCCTCTCCCATCGGACGACGGAATTCAGACCGCGCACCAGCAGCACCAGCCGGCGGGGACCGCCGTACGCTTCAAGCGACCGCCAGACAAATCCGTCGCTGCGGCTCAACAAACCGGCGGCATCTCCCGGCAGAACATTGATCACCGCACTCAAATAGTCAGCCGGCAATTCTTCGCAGCCGATCTCAAGGACAAAATCGCTCTCCGGCGGCGACGCCCTGCCGGATGTTTTGATGTTGCGTTTCACGCTCTGACCTCTTTGGCCGGTTTGCCTGAGAGGCGCTCAACATACATCTCGGCGCAGCGCTTGGCCAAGCCCCGCACGCCGGCAATCAGCATCGGGCGTTCGTTGACGCTGACGGCCCCCCGCGCATCCAGCAGATTAAAGGCATGGGAAGTCTTCAGGAGCTGTTCATACGCCGGCAAGATCAAACCGGCAGACAAAAGCTTCTCGGCTTGGGCGCGGGCCTCTTCGAAATAACGGCGCTGCAAAGCCGTGTCGGCATGTTCAAAGTTGTAAGCGGAGCACTCGATCTCATCCTGCCTGCGGAGGTCGCCGTAGGTGTGCGTCCTGTTCCATTGGAGCGCGTACAAATCCAACTTGCCTTGCAAAAACATCGCGATTCTTTCCAGCCCATACGTGATTTCCGCGGAAATGGGATGCAGGTCCAAGCCGCCGATCTGCTGGAAGTAAGTAAACTGCGTGACTTCCAGTCCATCGAGCCAGACCTCCCAGCCCAAGCCCCAGGCGCCCAGCGTCGGGGATTCCCAATCGTCCTGAACAAAACGGACGTCGTGCGCTTTCAAATCAATGCCGGCTGCCTTCAAACTGTCCAGGTAGAGCTGCTGAACATTGTCCGGGGCCGGCTTTAGGATGACTTGATACTGGTAGTAATGCTGCGCGCGCAGCGGATTGGCGGCGTAGCGTCCGTCGGCCGGACGCCGGCACGGCTGAACAAAAGCGGCGCGCCAGGGATCGGGACCCAGCGACCTAAAAAAAGTCAGCGGATGAAACGTCCCTGCCCCGACTTCCATGTCGTACGGCTGGGCGAGGACGCATCCCCGGTTCGCCCAGTATTGCGAAAGGCCTAAAATCAGATCCTGAAAAGTTTTGGCTTTTTCAGACCGGCGCTTCATGCAACCCCGGCTTGATCCAAAAATTCCCGAGATTTCAGATGAACTTCCAAATGCTGCGTGAGCAGCCGATAAAACAACGGGGTCAGCTCTTCCTCCACGGGGCGCGACAATCTCAAACGTCCCCACTGCGTCCAATCGGCCTCTACCATCTGTCGGAGCGACGCAGCAGCCCCCTTGGAGAGCCCCAGCGATTCCAGGTTTGGCATCACGCCGCTGCCGGCCAAAAGCCGCGCCTCGAATATCCGGGCCACCTGCGAAGGGAAGCTGTCCTCGCCCAGAGCCCTGAGGGCATGCGTCAGCATGTCGTACACTTCCGGGTGCGGATCGCGCAACTGCACGAGATGATCCATCAGCTCCATAAAATATCCGGCGTACGACATCTTCGCAAAATCGCGCCGGATTTCCAAGAACGGCTCGCGCAAATCGCACTGCGTGATCAGATCAATGTCGGAGCGGGTCCGCTCATAAAAAACAACCCCCTGCACGGTAAACGGTTCAAGAAATCCATCGACAAAACCCCGGGCATTTCGCACGCCCTTGATGAGGCCGACGATTTTCCCATAGCCGCGGGTCAGGCAAGTCAGCAGCAGGCTCGTTTCGCGGATTTCGCGCCGGCGAAGCAGAATGGCTTCGGTGGTGATGATCGCCATCAAGAGACCGCCTGGGGGCTGGGGACGGGAGGTCCCACCATGCCGCCGGAGATGACCAGCTTCATGCCATCCTCGACCGACATCTCCAAAGGAATCATCGCGTTTCGATCCACTAAAATGAGATAACCGGAGGTTGGGTTCGGCGTTGTCGGAATAAAGACATTCACGACCTCTTCGGGCGTTTTCTGTTGAACCTCTCCGACGCCCTCGTGCGTCACGAAACCGATCGCGTATCGTCCCTTGCCGGGCCATTCGATGAGTACGACACGGGAAAAAGCGCTTTTCTTCTCTCCGCTGAACGCTTGGGACATTTCACGCATGGCAGAATAAATTTTGCCGACCATCGGCATGCGGCTGATCCAACGGTCAACGGCACGAAACAAATTCCGGACGAAGAAAATGTGCGTTCCCCACCCGATCAGCGTGATAAAACCGACGAAGATCAGCAGGGCGGCGGATTTCACCAGGACGATGGCCCAGACGCTGGTGAAATAAGGATCGAGCAGATGAACGACCGGATCGAAAAACCGGACGATCTGCCGGATGAAAAACTTGACGATCAGGTAGGTGATGTAGGCCGGGGCCAAGACGAACAACCCCGTCACGAAATGGTCGGACCAACGATGCCGGAACGAATCGATCTTTTTACTCATGGCCGGAAACAGCCCCAGACGGTTTCAAGATGCGGTCCGAACAGCAAAAACCCAATGACGATGGCCATGAGCACCGTCACCAGCACCGCGCCGGCCGAAACGTCTTTGACCACCTTGGCCACGGGATGTTCCCATGCTTTCAGAAGATCAATGGTCAATTCCACAGCGGTATTGAGGACTTCGGCGCACAGCACGATGCCGATGACCAAAACCAGCAGGGCCACTTCGATCCGGCCAAGCCCAAAAGCAGCGGCAGCCAGAATGACGGCGCATGCCGCAACCACATGCCAGCGCAAATTCCGCTGGGTCTGGACCGCAAAATCCAGCCCCGTAATCGCCAACCAGATGCTGTGCAAAAACGCCCGTTTGCTCATCGTTCCTTCCGAAGCGCGCTTTCCTGGGCATGCATCCGGATCCGATCTCCCGAAGCATGGTGGTCGTACCCGCACAAATGCAAAATACCGTGGATCAAAACCCGGGCCATTTCCCGATCCAGCGCGTCCGCCGGCTTCCCTGCCCGCCGTCGAGCCGTTTCGACGGAAACAACGACGTCGCCCAACAACAGCGGAGGATCTTTGGGCAATCGCTGCCGCATCAACATCTCAGCCCCCGCTTGTCCGAACGCAAGCACGTCGGTGGCCCGGTCCAGGCGCCGGTAAATACGGTTCAGCCGCCGGATTTCAGCGTCGTCGACAAGGGCAATGCTCAGCTCGGCGCTTGAGAGCTTAAGCCGCCGAAGCGTCCGACGGGCCAGCCGGCGCATCTGATCGCACCGAACCGGGATCGCCTGAGCGTTTCGAATGAGAATCGCCATGAAGCTCTTCGTCCTCCACGTCTTCTCCGGGAGGAACCGGATACGGCACGCGGCTGTGATAAATTCCCGTCAACACCCGGACAAACGCGTCCGCTATTTTTTCCAAATCCCGCAGCGTCAGATCGCAGTCGTCCAACTGCCCGTCGATGAATTTGTTGTTGATGATCCGGCGGACCACGGCGCGCAGCTTGGCCGGGTTGCGCTGAGGCAGCGCGCGGCAAGCCGCCTCGGAAGAATCCGCGAGCATGGCCACCGCCGTTTCGCGCGCCTGGGGCCGGGGGCCCGGATAGCGGAAATTTTCTTCGTTGAGCAATTTCTCATCTTCCACCTGCTCCAGCGCGCGCCGGTAAAAATAGTAGATGATGCTGGTGCCGTGGTGCCCGGGAATAAAATCGACAATGGCTTGATTGAGCTTGTGGGCGCGGGCGAGCTCAATCCCTTCTTTCACATGGTTGACGATGATGAGCGACGACATCGTCGGAGAAAGTTTGTCATGACGGGACCGGCCGGGCGCTTGATTTTCGACGAAGAAATCGGCTTTGGGCATTTTCCCGATGTCATGAAAATAACATCCCACGCGGGCAAGCAACCCATTGGCGCCAATGGCTTCACAACCGGCCTCGGCCAGCGTTGCCACGATCAAACTGTGGTGGTAGGTGCCGG
>JACQQZ010000040.1 GCA_016206755.1 Candidatus Omnitrophota bacterium | reverse complement strand
CATCGGAATGACGCCAACGCCGTACGCTTCGCAAATTTCTCCCCATCGCTCTCCGAATTTCCCGGCACGGATCACGATGGCTTCATCTCCGGCCGAAAGGAGATTGACGACGGCCGCTTCCATCGCCCCGGTGCCGGAGCTGGAAAGAATGTAGACCGGCTGTGCCGTCTTAAAAACCTCTTTGAGTCCCTGGGAGGCCTCCCGCAACACGGCGTTAAACTGAGGGGTCCGGTGATGAATGATCGGCTGGGCCTGGGCTGCCAAAACTTCCGGCGGCAGCGGCGTCGGGCCCGGCGTCAACAACAGAGGGACGTTTTTTTTCGGCATCTCTTGGGGCATCTCTTGGGGGATCCTTCCGGTCATTTTGTCGGTTTCTTTCCGTAGATCACTTCGTCCACCAATCCGTATTCTTTGGCCTCTTCCGCAGACATGAAGTTGTCCCGATCGGTGTCCTGAACGACTTTTTCCAGCGGTTTCCCGGTGTGCTTGGCCAGGATTTCGTTGAGCCGGTCTTTCAGACGCAAAATCTCGCGGGCCTGGATGGAAATGTCGGTCGCCTGACCCTGCACCCCGCCCCACGGCTGATGGATCATGATGCGCGCGTGCGGCAGCACAAATCGCTTTCCCTTGGTGCCGGCCATCGTCAAAAGCGCCGCCATCGAAGCGGCCTGGCCGATGCAGTAAGTGGCCACATCCGGTTTCACGAATTGCATCGTGTCATAAATGGCGAGTCCCGCCGTGACGGAACCGCCCGGAGAATTGATGTAGATGCTGATGTCTTTTTCAGGATCTTCCATCTGCAAGAACAAAATCTGCGCAATGACGAGATTGGCAATCATGTCGTCGATGGCGGTGCCGATGAAAACGATGCGGTCCCTCAACAATCGGGAATAGATGTCATACGCGCGCTCCCCGCGGCCGCTCTGTTCGATGACAATGGGAACCAACTGTCCGTGGGTCATGCTGCCACCTCCTTGAGTAGAGTGTCGAGCGCTTTGCGCCGAACGACATCCCAAACCAGCTCGCCCAACAAACGGCGCTCCTGCAGCTCCCTGCGCACCTCTTCGACGTCCCGCTGAGATTGCCGCGCCATCTGCTGGATACGGGCTTCCACTTCTTGCTCGGTGGCCGTCAAATTTTGATCTTTGGCCCATTGCCTGAGCAAGAAAAAGCTTTTGACCCGCTTTAAGGCATCCTGCTTTGATTTCTCTTCCAAAAGCTGCTGCCGGCCCTGAATCTCATCCGGGTTGATCCCCTGAAACAAAAGCTGCAGCTGGGCGTCTTTCATCAAACGCTCGGCCTGGGATTTTACCAGAGAACCGGGCACATCGAACGCTGTCTTCTCCAACAGCTTCTGAACCACCTGATCCTCGACGGAACGCCGGGCCTGAGCATCGAGCTCTTCCTGCAGATTTTTCCGGATGTTTGTCTTCAGCGCTTCCAGATTCTCAGCGCCCAGCTTTTTTGCGAATTCGTCGTCGAGCGCCGGCGAGCGCTTGACCTTCACTTCTTTCAAGATCACGGAAAACGAAGCCGTTTTGCCCGCACAATTCTTGGCCGGCAAATCGTCCGGCAGCTTCGTTTCGAAAGTCACCGGGATGGCACCCGGTGCGACGCCCACCAAATGCCGGCTTAAGCCGGACTTGTCCTCTTCCGGATCAACGTGCAGCGTCGCGCCGTCGCGCTTCTCAATCTGCTTGCCCTCCACGCTGCAGGTAAAATCCACGACGGCGTACTCGCCCTGGACGACGGCCCGAGGATCCTGCGGCACAAGCTCGGAGCGCTGCTCCTGAAGGCGCTCGAGCGCTTCTTCAATTTGCTGCTCCTTTACCTCCGTCGAGGGGCGCTCCACTTTGATGCCCTTGAGCCCCCGGACTTGAATCACCGGCATAATCTCGCAGCGCGCGGTAAACGTCAGCGGCTTTTTGTCATCGCCGTTCTCGTCGAAGGAGACTTCCGTAATTTCAGGGTCTCCCAAAACATCCAGCTTCGCCTGCTCGAGGGCCTCGGGCAGATGCCTCCCGATCAAGCGGCGGATCGTTTCTTCGCGCGCCCTGGAGGCGTAGCGGCGCACCACCAGATCCCTGGGGGCGCGCCCGATCCGGAATCCCGGCACGCGCGCCACGCGCTGAATTGCGCGGTACGCTTCCTCTTGGGCGGCGGAAACCGTTTCCGAACCCAATTCCACTTTCAATTCCTTCCGGCAAAATCCCAAATCATTGACTGCAATTTTCATGAGGGCTCACTCAATCTCCGGCGGTGCGGCGGCCTGTCCGCGGCCCGATTTGCGAATCTGCGCCCAGGCATGCGCCTTGCGCAGACGCTGATCCTGCCGCCGGGCATGATCTTTGCGCAGCTGCTGCGCCACCCGGTCCACGGCATCCTCAACCGCTGTGGCCGGATCCATGGCTTGGGCTTTGCCGACGACGCGAAGACGTTTGGCGGTGATCACCAGCTCGGCTTCATAGCGGGATTTTTCGCGGGTGACCACCAGATGGGATCCGGTCATCGCGGGAATATACTTGTTCATCTTGTCGACTTTTTTAGCGGCGCGCTGGCGCACGGCGGCGGACAATTCACAATGGCGCGCGGTAAAAACCAACGGCATGGCACCTCCTCCTTACATCTGAAACTTCGGCCCAAGATAAATGGCCCGGGCTTTTGAATCATTGATCAAATCCGCCGCGCTTCCCGAAATCAACACCTGGCCGTCCGCCATCAGATAGGCGCGGTCCGTGATCGACAGCGTCTCGCGGACGTTGTGATCGGTCAACAGAATTCCCAGGCCGCGGGTCTTGAGCCCCCGGATGATTTCCTGACAGTCGGCCACGGCGATCGGATCGATGCCGCTGAAAGGCTCATCCAGCAAGATGAACTCCGGGTCCGTCACCAAAGCCCGGGTAATTTCCAGCCGCCGGCGCTCGCCGCCCGACAAGGTATCGGCCCGCGATTTGCTCAAGTGCGCAATCCCCAAATCGGAGAGCAAACGCTGCAAGCGTTCCTGACGTTCGCGGCGCGACAGATTCAGCGTTTCCAAAATGGCCAGGATGTTTTGTTCCACCGTCAGACGCCGGAAGATGGAGGGCTCCTGCGCCAGATAACCGATGCCGGCGCGCGCCCTTTGAAACATCGGCATCCGCGTGATGTTGCGGCCGCCGAAAAAAATCCGGCCCGACTGCGGCGGAATGAGTCCGACCACCATGTAAAACGTGGTGGTCTTTCCCGCCCCGTTCGGACCGAGCAATCCGACAATCTCCCCCCGGCAGATCTTGACATCGACGCCGTTGACCACCCAGCGTCCGCCGTACGCTTTGCGCAGACCCTGCGTCTCCAGGAGCTGCGCCTGGGCATCATCCGGCATCTTTGGCCTGTTCGGGGTAAAAAACAATGCGGGGATGGCCGATCAGCGTAATTTTCCCGTCCCGCTGCCGGTACACTGCGCGCTGCGATTTGGACTGCTGGGATTCGCGTTGAATGAGCACGTGGCCCCAGCACTGAATTTCACTGAGCTTGCGCGTCTTGGGGTTCATGCGGACATCCATGCGATCGGCCCAGATCTCTCCGCGCGGGTCCTGAACGTGAACGCGCCTGTGAAACCGGGCGTGGTTGCGTTCATAATCCACGACGAGGGGGCCGGCGCAGGTGATGCGCGTGGCCGGCTGCATGTCCACTTGGACTTGCTTTTGAAAGCGGACTTTTTTGAGTTGGGCGTAGCCGACAGCGCCCTGGCCTTGCACAACCATGTTGTCGCGCGTCACCGTCGTCCAATCATCCGTCATCGCCGTCTGCTTTTCGTTGTTCCAATTCATCGTCTCAGTGGTCAGCGTGGTTCCTTCCGTCGTCACTGCGCGGACATCATCCCTCAGCTCAATGTCGCGGGCTTGGCGATTGAAGGTCCCCTCTCTGGCCGTCACGGTCACGTTGGTTTCCTGGCCGTAAGCCGTGGCGGTAATGTCCGACAGCGCGATGAGCTCCGCCGCCAAATCCGCGCTCTTTCCGAGCACCTCCCACCGCTTTTGGCCGTCGTCGCTAAAGCTGGACAAATTGAACGCTTCGACCTCCTCTTTGGCCACGGGCAGCTCTTCTTCCTGCTCTTGGATCGCTTTTTTGTCCTTTTCCGGGCCGGCCGAACGGCTGCACCCCGCCCCCACGGCGGCGGCGATTGCCACCGCCAACCAAAGAGTCCAAGGACGGGTGATTTTCAAAGTCATGGCTTGGGAAAGTGCAGGGCAAAGAGTCTATTTTAACAGGGGGGAAGACAAAGTCAAGGCGCCTGCCGGCAAGCAGGCGGCAGCTAGGAGACGGTCAGAACCAATTCGCCGTCGCCTCGCAAGAGAACGACGGCCGGCTCAATGGCGGCCACCGTGTAGCCGCCGACGACAGCGCCCACCTGCACCACTTCTCCGTTGAGAATGCAGGACGGTTTTTCGGGGTCCCACAACACGCCTCCCAAGGTCATCCCTTTTGCGACGGGCGAACCGATCCAGCGCGAATCAAAAGGATCGCGGATCATGCCCGGCTTTTCCGTTGCGCCCACCGCTTCCGGTGCGGCCGCCGGAGCGGGGGGAACATCTTTCCTGGGCAAAGCCCCGGGAATCCACCGGTAAGTTTTTAAAACGGCGCGCGCTTTCAGCTGAACCGGGCCCTTTGCATCACCCAGGGGCGAGAGAACCGCGCTGCTCAATGAAACCAGCGGCGCGGACAAATGGCTGATGCGTTTCAAGAAATCGGCGATATTCTGGTACCGCCCTTCCAAGGTCGCCACCAGAGGAATCTCTTCGTAGCAACCTTTAAATCCAGGCAGGCATCGTTGCGGCTCCTCCGGAGGAAGTCCGGGCAGAAAAGAAATTTTGATGCCCGCCTGTGTCGCCGCAGCGGCCAAATACTCCTGCGGCCCGTCCGTGGATCCGGAAACAAAAGAACCCGCCAAAAGTGATGCCTGACCCTGACGCTTTTGGTCCTCCGGATCCAAAGGTTTGGGTTGGATCTGCTCATGAACTTGCTTGAGTTGTTTGCGAAGAGATCTGAGCCGGACGGCTTGGCGGGACTGCTGCTGCAAAGCCAGCGTAAATCCAAAAAAAACAACGGTGACGGCCGCCAACAAAATCCCGACGCCGAACAGCATGGAATTTTCGCGGTGGTGTTGTTGCGTCATGGAATCACCTAAAATTCCCCCGTCAATTCGACCCGAACGATGGAAGGATCATCCGGCTCAATGGGCTTGACCGCGACGATGACTTCTTCAAAAACACCTTCGCGCTTGAGCGCATTGGCGATGCCGGCCAGATGGGCCTGCGGTTCCGGCGGGGGATGCCGCAAAATGCCTTGCAGAATCACGCGAGATTCCTGAAGCGTCATGCCGGTCAGCATCAGACTGGGCGGAAGCCGTTCCGCGATTTTCTGCATCTTGTCTTGCCAATCGACCGTGGAAGCCCGCAGGACGTCGATGAATTGTTGATGGGCTTTGAGCAACGACTGGCGTTCTTTGGCTTGCACCGACTGGACCACCTGAGGCCGCATTTCATCCAATTGCCCCTGGACGCGGCGGATCTGGACGCCATTCCAGAAGATCAGGGCGCGCAAGCCCAAATAGACCGCCAAAACAGCCGTGGCGAGCAGATGAACCCATCGCTTGTTCCACCAACCCCAACCGGGCAGCTTCATGCCTCTAAAAGCTCCTCGACCAAACCCACCCAACGGCCTTGCGTCTTCAAGATCATTTCGACCACTTCCCGTACCGCACCCCGCCCGCCCGGTTTGTGCGTGATGTAATCGGCGATTTGATGCGCTTCCGGCACAGCGTTGGCCGTTGCCACCGATAAGCCGACGCGTTTTAAAACCGGCAAGTCCAGCAAATCGTCGCCGATAAAACAGATGTCTTCGTCTAAAAGCTGGAAATGAACTTTCAGCCGGTCGTACGCCTTGCGTTTGTTGCGCGCGTACTGCGCCACCCATGCAATTTTCATGGCGCGGGCGCGGCGCGTGACCACTTGACTGCGCTCCGCCGTGATGATGGCCGTTTTGAGGCCGGACCTGGCGAACAGCACCAACCCCAAGCCGTCATGCACATCAAAGCTTTTTGAGTGGCCTTTCAAATCGTCGAGCACAATACGGCCGTCGGTGAGCACGCCGTCCACATCCAACGCCAAAAGCCGGATGCGGCGGGCTTTTTTGGCGATGTGCGCAGGAATCGGAGGACGAACGGTTGGCTTCATATTTCGCGGGTCCTGCCGCTCCCACCTCGCTGCCCATGCTCGCTCACGCTGCGCGCGGCAGCAAGGGCTCTGTGAGCGTCACCCGCTGGCAACAATGTCATACAAGACCTGCTTTTAAAAGATCTTGGACATCCAGAAGGCCAACCAATTTCCCCTGTTTGTCGACCACCGGCATTTCATCGATGCGATGATTTTTCAAGAGCTTGAGCGCTTCAACCGCCAGCAGCTCGGGCCCAATCGATTTTGGATGTTGGGTCATCACTTGCCGGGCCGGACGCAGGAGCAATTGAGGATCTTCTTCCAAGTGGCGGCGCAGATCTCCGTCGGTAAAGATGCCCAAGAGACGCCGGCGGCGATCCAGGATCATCGCCGATCCTGCGCGGGCTTGGGTGATCGCCAAAAGGACCTGCTTGACGTTTGAAGCCGGCGTGGCCACGGCCACGGCGGCACCCGTCCGCATCAAATCCTTGACGGTCATCAGAAGACGTCGACCGAGATTTCCGCCCGGATGCAGCCGCGCAAAATCTTCTTTTCGAAATCCGCGCGCCTGGGCCAGCGCAATCGCCAAGGCGTCCCCCAGGGCGAGCATCGCCGTCGTCGAAGCGGTCGGTACGAGCCCTCCGGGGCCGGCCTCTGTTCGGACCCCGACGTCAAGAACGACATCGGCATGACGGGTCATGCGCGAATGGCTGTTGCCGGTCATCACAACGATGGAGGCGCCCATGCGCTTGACCAGCGCGACCAAGTGGACGAGTTCTTCCGTCTCGCCGGATTGCGAAAGTGCCACCACGACGTCCTGCGCCGTCACGCGCCCCAGATCGCCGTGGGCGGCTTCGGCCGGATGAAGCCAGAGAGAGGGAACGCCGAGGGAGGCGAGCGTCGCGGAAATTTTTTGCGCAATGAAACCGGGCTTGCCCATGCCGGTGATGACCACGCGGCCCTGGCAGGCTTCGAGCATCCCGACCGCCTTCACGAAAGAGCTTCCCAAGGTCCGGCGCAAACGCAAAAGGGCATCTGCTTCCATCTGCAAAACCGCCCGGCCTTGCCCGACAACGGCGCTCATTTTTTTCGCGCTCATAGGAAAGCAGAATACCACACTTTGCAGAGGCGGTGAAGCTGGGGAAATCCGGGCGAGGGCCTCGGTGATCTAGACGAACGCGGCGAGCGTCCAAGCGCCGTCGGGACGCTGGATGAGCACGGCTTCGTGAATCGTCAATCCGAGCCAGTCCTGCAACCGCAACACCCATGACGCGTCAAAGGCGGCGGCGATCAGCGCCATCGGCTCGACGGCCAGTGCAACATCCAAGGGCACCGTAGCAACTCCGGCAATTTCAAGGCGCCGGGCAAGATTCGAAGAAATGGTAAATCCCGGCTGTTGCACAACCAGGCTTGGTTGCGCAACCTGGGCCAATTGCGGCAACGCCGTGATCTCGAAACGGACGCCGATGCCGTGCAATCCCAACCGATCGGACGCCTCCTGAACATGCTGACGCAACGCCTGCTCTTGGCCCGCTTTCCCATGAACATAGAGATGCACGGTCGGGATCTGCGTCTCATTGCCGGTCGGGCTTCGGAAGATCACAACTTCCCGACTTACAGCAAGCTCATCCTCGTATGCCGTGGCAACGTCACGATACTTGGCACGGAATGCGGCCACTGTGATCGCGGACACCGATGGCCATGTGGGGTCGCGATGCGGCAGGGATTTACCCGGCAAGGCCAGGACAGACGAAGAATGCTGCGGCCCATCGCCGCCTTCCTCCATGCCGGCGCCGGCGCGCAACCGCGTTGCCGCATGGCGGACCATCTTTTCAATAATTCCTTCAGGTGCACGCCCATGCAAGTACCCGTGACGCAAACCGTTGTAAATTTCGACGGGGGTTCCCCGGCGTTCCAACTGCTGAAAAAGAGCTGCCGTGGCGGAAAACACGCGGCGCCCTTGAAATTCTCCCATCTGTGGACCAGAAATTTTCTCTCCTCCTAAAATGAACTCATCCTCTTCCCCAACCATTTCTACAAGCCGAACATTGGGCGGAATCAATGACGCCAACGTTGATGCCGTCAACTGACCAAGCCCCTTCAATCCTTGACCTGTAAAGTCGTTTTCTTTGCCCGATCTGGCTCGCAGGCGTCCGTAATGGGCAGAAGTTGCTCCCGGATCAATGGTGCTTGAAAATCGCGCAACCCCGCGGATCGGCGGCCAGGAAGCAAACCGTGCGTCGCCTCTGGAAGCCAATGCAGCCACCCAAAGAGCCAAGAACCCTCCAAAACTATAGCCGGCCGTTACCACAGGACCGTTGATTAAATTTTTCCCGCTGAGAACCTCGTAAGCTTCTGCTGCATCATCGAGTTCCTGCCGAGGAGAAAAATGAATCGGCTTTCCGCTTCCTTGAGAAAAATCGACCAGCGCAATGGCGTAACCTTCTTGGACGAAGGCAGGAACGATGCGGGCATAAATAGGGTTTTGCGCAGAATCTGAAAAGCCCGGGAAGAACAGGACGGTTGGATATGTGCCGACGCCTTGAGGTTGAGAAAACCAAATGTCCACAGGGCCGCTGACACCCTGAAATGAGATTTTCTCCCCGAGGACTGAACCGGAAACAGCAGTGGCCGTTTGACCTCTGAGTGATTCTTCCAAGCCAGTGGCTGCGCCACGCGTGAGTGGAGATTCAACTCTGAGCGCATGGACAACGCCCGCGGGAATGTTGCAAAAAATAACTGCGGCAGCGAGGAGTGAGGTAACGAATCTCATGCCGATGAGTCTAGCGTTTTTTGGTAAAGCCGGTCAAGGGAAATAACCAGGCATTTATTACTTTAACGGTACGCGGCAGCGCTACGAGCGGACGGCTTCGGAGATTTCGAGGAGCTGCTCGATCAGGTGTGGAAGTTCTTTCAAGGGCAGCGAGCTGGGTCCATCGCACAGAGCTTTGGCCGGATTCTCATGCACCTCGACAAACACACCGTCGCAACCGGCGGCCGTGCCGGCGCGCGCCAGCACAGGAATATAGGCGCGGTTGCCTCCGGAGGAAGAACCCAAGCCGCCTGGCCGCTGGGTAGAATGTCCCGCATCAAAGAAAACGGGGTAGCCGTACTTGCGCATGATCGGAAGCGCCGTCATGTCATTGACGAGCATGTTGTAGCCGAAGGTGGTTCCCCGCTCCGTCAAAATAATCTGCTTGGCGCCGGCTGATTTTAATTTTTCCAAGACGTTGCCGACGTCCCAGGGTGCTAAGAACTGGCCTTTTTTGAGATTGATCGCGCGCCCGCTTTTGCCGATGGCAATCAAAAGATCGGTTTGCCTGGAAAGAAACGCGGGAATCTGAATGCAGTCGAGAACTTCGGCGGCCGCTTTGACCTGGGCGACTTCATGGACATCGCTCAAGACGGGAACGCCCAGCTCTTTGCGGACTTTTTTCAAAATGGCCAATCCCTTTTTAAGTCCCGGGCCGCGATAAGACTTAATGCTGGTGCGGTTGGCCTTGTCGTAGCTGCATTTGAAAACGTACGGCACGCCGTAGCGCCGCGCAACTCTGGAAATCAGCTCGGCGTGACGCAGCGCGCCGGCTTCGCTTTCAATCACATCCGGCCCGGCAATCAAAGCAAATGGAATGTTGCCGCCGACGCGAACGGATCCAATTTGAATTTCCCGGGTGGGCTGCATTCGATTCATGGAGCGCCGGCGCTTCCGATGATGTTTTCAGGCGTAATTTGCTCCTGCCGTTTTTCAGCGCAATGAAGCGCGGCGCGGACAAATTCGCGAAAGAGCGGATGGCACCGGTCCGGTTTGGAACGAAGCTCCGGGTGAAACTGCACGCCCACAAACCACGGATGGTTCTTGAGCTCCAAAATTTCCACCAAGCGCCGGCCGGGCAAATACCCTGCAATAACAGCGCCGTGCGTTTCGAACTGTTTTTGATACTGGGCGTTGAACTCATAGCGGTGGCGGTGGCGCTCCATCACGCGCAGCTCATGATAGGCCTTTGAGGCAAATGTTCCGCGCTGAATTTGGCAGGCCTGGGCACCCAAACGCATTGTACCTCCCAGCCCTTTCACTTTTTTCTGCTCGGCCAACATGCTGATGACCGGATGCGGCGTTTCTTTGTTGAATTCCGTCGAGTTTGCCCCTTTCAATCCCAGCACGTTG